>JBQCGN010000321.1:0-4977 GCA_051955655.1 Candidatus Nitrosocosmicus sp.
TTAGAAATATTTTTATGTAATATATCCAAGGCTGTTTTTCCTTTATTTATTTTTTTACTATTGCTTTTACTATAATTTTCATCATCAATACTAAAAGAATTCATTATAAGAATAATAATGATACGACATCGCGATAAAAAAACTTTTCACTTTTCTTAATCTTCATCTATATTAATTGCTTGATATTTTTTCAAGACAAGGTTTTGTATAAAACCATCTTGTTAGACTAATAAAAATGAGATAATAAACACTTAATTATAGATCAAAAGATTTACATGTTCTATAAAATTATGGTTGTTCCTCCAAAATTTATTTTTGTTACAGGTGGTGTAATGTCTGGTTTAGGCAAAGGAATAGTTACTTCATCTACAGCAAAATTGTTACAATTGTGTGGACTTAGGGTATCCTGTATCAAGATCGACCCTTACCTTAATTATGATGCAGGTACAATGAATCCACTTACTCATGGAGAAGTTTTTGTTACTGATGATGGAGGTGAATGTGATATGGATGTTGGAAATTATGAACGATTTTTAGATATAAATCTGACTTTAGACCACAATATAACAACAGGGCGGATTTTTTCAAATGTTATTAAAGCAGAACGAGAAGGAAAGTATTTGGGTCAATGCGTCCAAATAATACCTCATATAACTGATGCCATTAAAAATCAAATAAGAGAATTATCCTTAAATGAGAATCTTGATATCTTGGTAGTAGAATGCGGCGGAACTGTAGGCGATATTGAAAGTTTACCTTTTTTAGAAGCTTTAAGGCAAATGAAATTGGAAGATGATAATGATAATACTTTTTTTGTTCATGTTACTTTAGCTCCTGTTTTAGATAGTGTAGGTGATCAAAAAACTAAGCCCACTCAGCACAGTGTTCAGGAGTTACGTCGCATTGGAATTCAACCTGACCTCTTGGCTGTTAGATGCAAAACGGAGCTAACCGGCGACACAATAAGAAAAATATCTCTTTTTGCAAATATTTCCTCAGAATCAGTGATGTCTTGTCATGATGTTCCTTCTATATATTCTGTTCCAAAAATTCTGTTTGATCAAGGCATTACCAAGGTTATATTAAAGAAATTGAATTTATCAAGAACAATCAATACTTCAAGTTGGCATAAGATTTCTAACACTTATAATAATTATGATGAACAATTAAAAATTGCTATAATTGGTAAATATGTTAATTTAAAGGATAGTTATGTTAGTGTCAATCAAGCTTTGTTGCACTCTGGTGCGAAACTTGGAGCAAAAATAGAAATAGATTGGATAGATTCAGAAAAATTGGAAATTCAAAACACCAATTATACGACAACTGATAAATCACATTCAAGTTTACGTCAATTGAAAATTTATGATGGCATTTTAGTCCCGGGCGGTTTTGGAAGCAGGGGAAGTGAAGGGATAATAAATGCGGCAAATTATGCTCGAGAAAATGATATTCCATACCTTGGTATTTGTTTTGGCTTTCAATTGGCGATTATCGCATTTGCAAGAAACATGTGTAAAATGATAGATGCCAATACTACGGAAATAAATCAAAATACAAAAAACCCTTTAGTAATTTACATGCCAGAGCAACACCAAATCAAAAACTATGGCGGTACAATGAGGCTGGGAGCACACAAAATAGATTTGGATCCAGATTCCTTAGCATTTAGAATTTATAACAACACGTCAATAACAAAAAGACATAGACATAGATATGAATTTAATCAACATTATAAAGAAATTCTAGAACAAAAAGGGATGAGATTTACAGGTTCTTCTGATGATAAAAGAAGAATTGAGATATTGGAAATACCAAAACACCAATTCTATTTTGGAATTCAATATCATGCAGAATTTCATAGTCGGCCTGGAAAACCTGAACCATCTTTTGAATCTTTTATCAAAGCTTCTATAAAACATAAGAAAATGAAATAAGACTATATTTTCAATTCATATATTTTTTGTCTTGCATCCCTTAATGATATCTTTTTTTTAACATATCCTCTATTGAGTAAATGCGATAAAGATAACCTTATTGTTCTCTCTGGCAACATTGTCTTATTGATAAGATCTTTTTGAGTCATCGTGCCTTCATACTCTAATGTTTTCAATATCAATTTGGCACTTGGAGGCATTTTTAAAAGATCCTCAGCAAATTTAACTTTTTTTTCTATGATGTTTGTTGCTGAGTAATTGTTATTTAGTGTTACCAGCTTGGCAGGAAATTCGTGCTTTTGACATTGCAATTTATCCATTATTTTGATTCGAAAAGTTCCATCCAGTATGACCTCACAGTGGTGACTTGAGGTAATATCTGATATCTCTATGTAGCTATCGCTCGAAACAATAAGTGGTCTACGAGTATTATCTAGAGAATTTACAGAAATAGCAACAAATACATGAGAATTCTGTAATACAATTGGTCCACCGGCTGACATTGCATATGCAGTGGAGCCTATTGGTGTTGCAATGATTATTCCATCACTATTATCGTGCCAAATGTCTTTATTATTTATTCGTAAAAAATGTTCCATCAATATAGCACTTTTGTTTGAAAAAATTGCTACGTCATTTAATACAGGCTCCACATTTTTTCCATCAATATTTACAGCTATTCTTTCTTCTTCTCTTATATCATAATTTCCAAACTTTAGTTTATCTCTTATGATGTCAATTCCTTTTACATCTATTTGAGCAAGGAAACCTGTAGAATTGGATTCATATATTCCTAGCACTGGAGCAGAATCGACTGTAATTTTGTGAAAATAGTTTAATATTCCCCTGTCACCACCTGGAACTAATACAAGATCAACATCTTTTGCAATTTCTTGATTGGAGTTATTCATCATCACCGTTTGAATATGAGACTCATCAAGAGATTTTATTATCTGATCCAAAATTGATGAATCTTTTCCTGTAAATCCTGATAAAGCAATTCGCATTATGTAAATCTCTCTTAAATTAAGGTAATTTAATAAAGTTTGTATTTTTACAGAAAATTGATTGCCGTTAAGTTTTAGTTTCAGATAGAATATCTATCACGTTTTGAGTGAATCAATAACTTTGTGTTTTAGTTTAACGTATGAATCATTATAATAATGTTATCATAAGATTTAAAGGATAGAAACAGAATCCAAATTAATGGATGCCTAAAAAAAGAACTAGTAGGGGTAGAACCAAAGGTGGAAAAGGAAGTTCAGGAACTGTCCATTGCAGCCAATGTGGTGCAATGGTTCCAAGAGATAAAGCAAAAAAAATCACAGGGAGAATTACATTAGTGGAACCAACACTTGCAAAAGAATTAAAACAACAAGGGGCATACATTGCACCATCTGCTGATGTGAAATTTTACTGCGTGTCTTGTGCTGTTCATAGAGGTATAGTTAAAGTTCGTTCAGAACATGATAGAAGAAATTCTGGTAGATTGGGTTGAATCTATTATAGTTTAGGATAATATTGTTTTTTTTATTTTTATTAACCTTTATTTAAAGCACAATTTTCCTAACTTCCACTATTTTCAATTCTCTTTATTGCTGACTTGTAGTTGAATCATTGACTTCTTCTTTTGAAGTATTTGTTGTGTTAGGTTTTGTTGTTGAAGAAGTGGAGGTTGTAGACGTCGTATTACTTGTATTGTTGCCTTGTTTTTTTAAATTTGCTGTCGAAGCTGTAGTTGAACTTGTTGATGATTCCGCTGCTGCTGTTGTTGTTGTATTTGATTTTTTGCCCATTTTTTTATCTTCATTTTCCTGTTCAAATATTAATTGTGCAACATTTCTCCCTGTTTCATTTGGATCGGTTTTGTCTATAAAGTCGGCTTTCGGTAAAGTGCTAGTTTTGGTTTCAGGCTTTATTTCTTTTCTAGGTTCGGGTCTAGTTTCTATTTGTTTCACATTGCTAGAAGTTTTCAAAGATGTTGATGAAGGTGATTGACCATTACTTGGGGTAGTAAAAGATGATCTGTTTGAGCTTTGTGAGTAATCTCTGTTTGACATATCTTCTCTTTTGAAAATTTGACTTAGTGTTTGAACTGAAAAAAGAGGAGTCCCAAAAATTTCAGATACAATTTTTAACCTTTGTAATACAGTTATTATTGAAATAATAGAAATTATCCATAAAGCAACAGATATGTTATCTCTAAAGGGAATAAATGCCAGAATAGCCAGTATTATTATCCTTTCTGCTCTCTCCGCTATTCCTTTTCCCTTCAGGTCGACGCCGACTGATTCAGCTCTAGCCCTAGTATAACTTACTAAAATGGCCATTGATAAAGTGACAAGAACCAGTACCGGATTTGTATAGTTGCCAATCAAAATTCCAACAAAAATAATTATTTCAGACACTTTGTCTATTATTGAATCTAAAAAGCCTCCCAGAGCAGAAGTTTTATTGGTTACTCTTGCAATAGCACCATCTAATGCATCGAAAAATCCTGCTATTAGTAAAAATATGCCACCTAATACTGTAGATGTATACCAATTTGCCCCTATAGAGGGTGAATGTAATGAAAACATAATTGCCGATATAATTGATAAAAATAATCCCATCCATGTCCAGAAGTTTGGTCCGAATCCTAAACTTGCAAAACCTATACTTACTTTTTCCAGCATAGGATCAAATCTATTCCTTAAATTGTTAAGCACGATATATTTTGACCATATCCGTTCTATATAACCTTTTACTAATGTTTTAATACTATATGAAAATATTTAATCCTAAAATAATATGAGGAATTTATTTATTTACGATTGTTTCTAAATTCTTTAATATTTTAAATCAAGTCAATAACTATATTTGATCAACGAAGTAAATTTTAATAAAAAAAATACTGAAGGTTATTATTGCAATAAGGTAGTTGTAATAGGGCTGGGTCAACTTGGTCTGCCTGTTGCAAAGTACGTCAAGGAAAGAGGTTTTGATACTTATGGATACGACATAAGCCAAAAAGCTATGGAGATTGCGGAATCAAACTATG
>JBQCGN010000322.1:0-2562 GCA_051955655.1 Candidatus Nitrosocosmicus sp.
CCTGCAATTGCTTATGATTCGTATTGGCAGGCATCATTAAACCTTTAAAAAAATGACGCTTTTAATTATAATGAATATGATAAAGTCAACTCATTAAAATTGTTATTTTTGATTCCAAATATTTAGATAATTATCTTGATAGAAAGTAATAATAAAACGAACAATTTATTTAATAACTTATTTAATTCAAATTATTAAATTTTGAATATATTCTAATTTTACAGTTTTGAATCGATTTTGTTTTTGAAAATATCAAGTCAATAAATCTAAATACATGTATAAATATTAGCTATTATGAAAGGTAATGCATTTGTTTATCTAATTGTAATTCCGCTTTTTATCCTTTGCTTTCCACAAATAGTTTTTGGTCAAAATATTACGTCTAAATTTGCAAACAATGAAAAAGCTTTCAATTTAAGCGGATTGTATATAGCAAATAATAACGATAAGTATTTCTTAAAACAAATAGGTAATTCTGTTTGGTGGATTGGAACAGACAACAATGAATCGCTTATTAAGAATGTTTTTAAAGGTACTATTTCGGGTAACATTATAGAAGGTCAATGGATTGATAAGCCATTAGATCTAACATCAACCAATGGTGGTTCAAATAACTTTACTATAAATCTAAACTCTGGAAATGTAACCATCAGTAGATTATCTTCAGGTGATAATTTTGCAGTAACTCATTTAAATAGAGTTAATCCTCCTCTAAATAATTCTACTCATTTTATGGTCAGTTTAAATAATATTAATGTAATTATTCCAAGGGCACCGCTTTATGATGTTCTGGCGGTGGGTATAAGCGCAAAAAAAGACAGCGGAGACCCTATAACATCTACAAATTATCTAGGAACTAGAGATGGTAATTCCAACATTAGTTTAAATTTAAATGTGGGACCATTTGAAATGAACCAAAATGATAAAGGCATTACTGTAGAATTTATCGGCTTAAATAAAGAAAACGTTGAAGTTGCTTCAACCCTCATCAATATAAAAGAAATATTAACCCAATTATTTGATCCTTCTTTTAATTCATTTGATTTATCCAATCCAGATCAGGGGGACGTGACAATCCGATCTTTGTCTCCTGATTTACATCTCTATGCCTGCAATGGCCTTGTATTTGCAGATAAAATATTTATACCAAAAGAAGAATTGATTAAATCTTTCAATAATGGCACTACTTTTTCAAGAGAAAATATATACACCGGTAGTAAATCCCCTAGTGGATGCGGACCCAACTCTGAATATCAGATAAAATGGTCTGTTGTTCCACTAAAATAAGAATTGGTCGATCAAATAATGAATTGCCAATTAACTAATTTTTATACATTTTAACTTCTAGAATATAGTTAAGTAATGAATTGTCAGAATACTGAAATAGTTTTTATGCGTCCTTAAGTTGGGGTAGTCGATTAATGCTTCAAATATATTTATATTTGATGTATATCTTCATGTGCTCTATTTTCTCTTTATGGATTTATCTATTTATGGTTTCAATAAAATCCTTTCTTAAAGTTAAATCATTAAATTCAAGTAATGGTGAAAGAATAACTCCTGGAACTTCCAAATCCAGTAAAATTTTATCGAGATTTCATAAAATAGTTTCACTAAATTATGACCATGATATCAGTACAATAACTAGGGAATCTTTCTCATTTCCATTTGTAAGTGTTATAGTACCCGCTAGAAATGAAGAAAGAGAAATAGAAAGATGTCTCGTATCAATATTGAAACAAAATTATCCTAACTTTGAGGTTATTGCAATTGATGACTGTTCAACAGATTCAACATACGATAAAATGAAAAAAGTGAAGGAAGAAAATTTTCATCTAGCAGATAAATTAACTGTCTTATCTACTGCAGACTATAAAGAAAAACCCGAAGATTGGTTTGGTAAGACGTGGGTATCTGAAAAAGCATTTGAAAAAAGCAAGGGCGATATAATACTATTTACCGATGCCGATTCCAATTATTTTGATTCATCTGCAATACTTGTTACAGTATCCTATATGATCAAAGAGAACCTTGATGTTTTAGGCGGTCTACCGTATCTAAGACTTCAAGATTTATTTTCTAAAATAGTAATGCCCTTATGGAACCTTTTATCCACACTACTCGCTAATGCTGGAAAGGTAAATGATCCAAATAGAATAGATATAGCATATCTGTTAGGTAGTTATTTTCTCATTAAGAGAGATACTTTCTTAAAAATAGGAACATATAATGTTGTAAAGGATGCAATCCAAGAAGATTTTGACCTTGCACTTGCTTTAAAACAGAAAGGATATAGACTTCGACTCGTAAAAATAGATTCATTAGTATCTGCTTTATGGTCCAGAGACGCAACAACCCTCTGGCAGGGAGTTGGAAGGACAATTGTACCAGTAGCAGTCAGAGATATTAAAAAGATATTGTATGGTTTTTTTAATATTTTTTATATGGCTACATTACCTTTCATAATATATCTTGCACTTGTTTTTGATATTATCCTTTTCCACATGGAAGTTCCTATCAATCTACTACTTTTGAGTGCTTTATGTTGTTCTACGGTAATTG
>JBQCGN010000323.1:0-10565 GCA_051955655.1 Candidatus Nitrosocosmicus sp.
TGATAACAACATAAATGATATCACTCCAGAACAAGCACTAAATATAGCACGACTAAAAATAGAATCACTGGATGTCAAAATCGATAAATTAACTGATAACCAAAATAATTAACTCCATGATTATGGAGAAGGCACTTAATTTATTTTATTTTCTGCTTTTCGATGTTAAATTTATAAACAAAGAATATACTATTACATTTTGTTAAAAGTTATCTATATAAGTAAATGTGGATGGATAGTCTAGTGGTTAAGATACCTGTCTCACACACAGGTGATCGAGAGTTCAAATCTCTCTCCATCCATTTTGAATTAAGTTATTAGTAGCATTGCAATATATATAACAAATGTAATGGCAAGGAAAATTTTGGTGACTTTGAACGATTTTTCTAATGCGTTTGAATAATCATCAAACTGATCATTCCCCATAACCATGACTTGGCTTTCTGATTTATATATCTCATATGTTGACTCGTTTACTGATTGTTCAGCTATATTTACTAACTGATGAAATATGCCAATTATTTTATCTTCTTTTGTAATATCTCCTAGAGTATAGTATCCTTTTGTATTTCTTTTTCCAGAAGTGGAATGAGTGTCTGATGTACATACTTCTATTGTACTGTATCCATTGATTTCTAACATTTTAATGATCTTTTCTCTAATTCCGTTCTTCATATTATTGGAATCACACCAACATAAACAATACTTTTTATCTTTTATGGAAAGTATTAATAGTCCGAACTGACCATCGCCTAAATCAGGAGATTTTGTTATTGTTTCTTTTTTACCTTGATTTGTTATTAGAAAACTATTTGAATATCCTACTTTAAATGGATGTTGCTCAGAATTCTTAATTTTGTCTAAGCAATTTTTACCAATTTCTATAAAATTGTTTTCATCCGTATTTTCTATCTTTTCTCCCATTGAATTGTGTGCATCAATTATCAGAATTTGTTCAAATCCTAATTTTTTTGAATGTTGTTCAAGATGTATTTTTACGTCAGGTGGTATATCTTCCATTCCAGAAGGGGATTTAGATAAAAATATTATGACATTTTTTCCCAATGCAAAACCAGTACAATTGCAATCATTTTTTGAATTTGACACTGGTATTGTACATTCATTACCTGATTCAAGAAATTTAGAGTGATTTAATGAATCTAGGTATTTTTTCACCTCTCTGTATGATGGTATGTTTAGTGAATGATCTGAAATACTGTGCATTACCATGGCTGAATTTGAAAAGAATTTAAAAATTTGATAAGGTAAATTGCTTCCGCCAATTGGATTGAACGGACCTGGATGTAATTCTGGCAATACTATTAGAACTTCTTTTTTTGTCTTTAATTTTAATAAAAAAGTTTTAATCATTTTTGAATTTGCTTTTTCTTCTGCTATTCTTTCCATTTCTTCTGATTTATTTTCTGTCCATGCTTTTAGAAATGCTTGTAATATCTTAAATGCACTTGAAAAACCTGGTCTTCCTATTCTATCGACTATTATTGCCCATAATATTCCTATGGTTAAAATTACGGCTCCAAATAAGTAGACTGAAAAATTTGTAAAGAAAATGTGATTGAAATACAAGAAAGATATTAAAATAAAGATTATTGTTGGTTGAATAAACGATATTGGCACTGATCTCTTTAACGCGGCTCCAAATACCGATGTAAAAATTCCTAAACGAAGTCCTATTGCCATAAACATTCCTTGTATTACAGAATTAATTGCCGCGTGATTTGTATAAATTATGAATCCAGAAACATAGCTAAGAATTACAGTTAAAGTCCACAATAGGCTAGAAAATGCTGCTACGTGTAAAACCTTTGAGAATCTATTAAGAGGAGTGCCTTTTAAAGAGAGATAATCAAATAACAAAGTAGCTGAAAAAATACTGACAATTATGGGGGAGGAAATAATAAATTCAACAATGCTGTGGAATGTTATTACAAAATTAATTACAAGTATATTTGTTATTAAACTTGCTATTGCAATTATGTAAGAAAATTTTTTTGAAGTTGGATTAATGTTTGTGAAAATCCATCTTTTATGAAGACTTGAAATACTATCTGATTCAGGATTGCTCATTCAAAGTCAAAAAAGAAATTTATACTGGAAATAAAATCTTTATCAGTACCGAGATCCCTATTAAAGCTCCTGAGATTCCTAAAATGATTTCTGGCTTTACCTTTATTCCTTTTGTTTCGTCTTCAAAAAACCTTAATAATCCTGCACTGGATGCGGGCAATGGCGCGTTCTTTTTTGCCTTTTTGCTCATATTTAAAAAATTCAAGCAAGCAAATAAATACATTTCTGTATTAAATAAATATTAAAAGTATTTTTGATTACCATGTTATTTTTCAAAGAAACCTCGTGAATAACTCTCTAGAATAGTAATTTATAAGGATATTTTGCTTAGTGGTTTTGAAATATCAATATAAAATAATAAATGTCACAAAATTATTTTGAATTTTATTGACAAAAAATGAATGAATAAGTGAGTATAAATCATAGCTCGTTTTAGTAATCTAAATATCATTTCTAACTGGATAAATAATATATCATACATTCTATTGCTTCTCGATTAACCTCCCACAATTTGCAGTTTTGATTAAATCTTTTGATAAAGCACTGTAGACAGAAGATTGCACTAACCATATTATATATCCTTTTACATGGTGGTTATATTTTAAAGATAGATTAAAAGTGCTCAATTAGTTGTTCTATTGTATTGTTTATCTATGCATACATATTCTATCTGGTGGTGATTCATAGGATACAATAGTTAAAGTCTTTTATTGAAGTGTATTTTTTATGTTTATAAACAGGAATACGAACTGAACACTCCAACTCATGTTTAAATCATATAATGTGTTATCATGGTATCCGAGATTTATAATCATATACTGTATTTAATTTTTAGTTGCAGACGGTAAACTAATTTAATTCATCCTATACCTGATATCTTGTACATTGATGACTGTAACATCATCTGATGACAGGAAGCAATTATCCCACAAGCAATATTTGCATTCATGTAGCTCATATCCAAATATCAATCATTGGCATGAATATAACTCGTCTTGGAATCTGCTGCATTGATACTTTAACTTAGGACTATTCTTTCTTTCCTCTACCGAGTATTATAACCATACTCTCCCTTTATTGGCTCATATTATTGTGCTGTCTAGTGCGGATATGATGATTTACTAAAATATTCTAAAATAAGGGGATGTCTTCTTGTTACTATCGATCTTATAATATTTTGAGATATTCTGGTAACCGTCTACCAATATTACCATTACTTTGCAAGCGTAATCCAGTAAGACCTGCGTGCTTTTTCTATCTGTCTGTTATATGAAAGGTCGATTGAGTGATATTCATCCAAAGACCTATTTGAATCAAGTTACAATCTGAGTTGAAATACATAGCATCGACGTATTTTTGAAGTGGAATAATCACAAGATCTGTGTGGACGTTGATGCTATTTTCTGATAGAATTACCTGCTATCAACCGACTCCATCACATATAAAATGCTAACTAAAACGGATGTAATTAAAGACTGCTAGTATTTTGGAAGGAAATATGTTCAAGTAGAATGTGAAACATTGATGGACAGTATATTTGTTATAAGATATGATACATACTAAAATAACTTATTTATTTAAAGAATAATTAATATAATGTTCTTTTTATTAGGTTTTATCTATTCTTAAATAAAAAAATAAATTATAATTTGATTAAATTAAGATTTATTGAAAAAAATCCAAATTGGTGTTATCGGATACAATCAAAATTCATTGCCTATACCCTTGAAGACATTGGACATTGCATATGAAGTGGGAAAAGAAATAGCTAAAAAAAATGCAGTTTTGATTTGTGGAGGGCTCGGAGGTGTTATGGAATTTGCTTGTAAAGGTGCGAAGGATAACGGTGGTTTGACAGTTGGAATTGTGCCTCAGGAAGATTCTTTTCAAGCAAATGAGTTTTGTGATATAGTCATATGTACTGGTATTGGCAAATCGAGAGATTTTATTGTATCTTATTCTTCTGATGGAATTATTTCGGTAGGAGGAGGAGTAGGTACTTTAATTGAACTATGTGTTGGTTATATGGTTAAAAAAATAATGGTTTCTATTGAAGATAGTGGTGGCACATCAGATCTATATGGTGGAAAGTTTTTGGATGAAAGAAAACGAATTAAAATAGAGCATCATAAAACTCCTAGTAACGCTGTAGATTTTATAATTGATAAATTACGCTGTAATAAAAGAAAACAATGAGTTATTATTTTGTCGTTGAATATATAGGCTGATTATAAAAACTATGCGTTATCTTGTAGATTATATAAGGGTTATTTTCGATAATAACCTTTTTGAATTGCAATAAAAAATCTGTAATCATATTGCATCTTAAACAATTTTGTTCTTATAAGTGGATCGTAATATATTTATGACTATTAAATTGGATTTAAAAAAATTTGAAATTTGGTGAAATCAAGTCAATGATAGCAAATACTCATCTGGGTGATAAAAATCTCCATATTTTTTTTCCAGGTTTTCTAATTCTTTTGTGATGTTCTTTATTCCAAATTTATCTGCCACTTTGAACAATTCTGTTTTCAAACCCATTCCTAGTTTTAATGCACTTTCTAAATCTTCCTTACTGCAAACTTGATTTGTTATTAGCCAAGATGCATTATTGATAGCAACTCCAATTATCGATATCGGGTCATATTTTGCTGCTTTTTCCTCAGAAAGGTCAATTCTTTCGTATTTGCCACCTTTATATTCATAAAACCCTTTACCTGTTTTTTGACCCAAATTTTTTGATTCGAACAATTCCTTTAACTTTGGGTGGGGCATTATTACTTTCTTGTCTCTTTGATTCATTTCATTAGTTGCTTTGTAAATCACATCCAACCCCGTGTAGTCTGCCAATTCAAATATGCCCATGGGGAAATCCATTTTATATTTTACTGCAGAATCTATTATTGTCATTGAAACATTATCTCTATCCAAACAATAAGCGGCCTCGTGAACAAGAGGAATGAAAATTCTATTTACAATGAATCCAACTACATCTTTTTTACATAATATTGGGGTTTTTCCTAGATTTTTTACAAAGGTTAAAATTTCGTTTGTTACCATAGGTTCAGTATCTGAACCTGGAATTACTTCGACTAGTTTCATTATTTGAGGTGGATTGAAAAAGTGAACTCCAATAAACTTTTGAGAATTCTGCGTGAGTTTGCTCAATTCAGTTATAGGTAAAGTACTAGTATTTGATGCATAAATTGCATTGTTGTCTGATGTCTGATCAAGTTCCTTGTAAACGTTCTTTTTAATGTTGTAATCCTCAGGAACTGCTTCTATAATTAAATCTGCATCTTTGACTGCCTCATTAAGATCTATTAAAGGAGTAATATTATTATAAAATTCTTCTGCCTGTTTATCTGTTATTTTATTTTTTTCAGTGAGCTTTTGTAAAGACCATTTTACTTTTTCCATAGCTTTATCTAAAAATTGTTTTTCAATATCACGCAAGATTACTTTGTATCCTGACATAGCAGAAATTTGAGCAATTCCGTGACCCATAATACCTGAACCTAAAACAGTAATATTTCGTAAAGCCATCTTTATTCATAATTGGAAAAGTAAATATAATCTATTTTATTTGTAAAAACTCAAAGAATTAGTTTAAACTGTTTAATTTATTTATTGAAACTATCTGTTATCTTGGTTTGTTTTGATGTTCTTCTAAATGTTCTATCACTTTTTTTCCCTACCGCTTTATCTATCATTTTTACTATTTTGTGATCTCTTGTTTCTTTAGCATATATTACGTAGATTAGGGCTTTTTCTTTATCTTCTGTTTTTCTAATTACTCTTCCTATCCTTTGAACAACTTGATTAGCGTTGGATGTGTTAGATAAAATAATAGCTATTTTTACA
Source organism: Candidatus Nitrosocosmicus sp. (assembly GCA_051955655.1). Classification (GTDB taxonomy): domain Archaea; phylum Thermoproteota; class Nitrososphaeria; order Nitrososphaerales; family Nitrososphaeraceae; genus Nitrosocosmicus. Next base: position 5,956 of record JBQCGN010000323.1, read on the forward strand.
TGAGGAATGTCATAGCCTATCTCCAAAGTATGTACTGATAATAAAGGAAAAAAATCAACACCCCATCTATCCAATATTGTTTTTCTATCTTTTATTTTGATTTTAGAGTGGATTATTTCAGAAGGAATGTTATTTCCTTTTAATATATCTTTTAATTTGGTTATAGATTCGATCGTTTCACTAAAAATCATTACTTTTTCCTTTTGATGTTTCTTTATAACCTGAACTGCTTTGTCTAATTTGTTATGTGATGAGTTTAATAATTCCTTTCGTAATTTTACTTGGGCAAACCATTCTTTGGCATATTTTGACCTAGAGCCTCCTTGAAATAGAATCTTTGATATTATTCCTGCTTCGTATGCATTTAATTTAAAAGACAAGTCTTTTATAATTTGACTTGTTCTTTTGTACATTTCTTTTTCAGCAACTGTAAGATTTACATCAAGTGATATTATTTCTGGTTTGGCCAACCTCTTATCATCAACTGCTTCTTTAATTAGATATTTTTTTACAGGGGGAATAGCTTTAATGATGTCTTGATATTTGGGGTCTGAATCATTTATTGTGGCTGTCAATCCTAAAATCATCTTACATGATTCTGCTATTGCTTTGAAAATTTTGGTATATGAATAAGCTGAGTTGCTTACAAAATGGACCTCATCGAGAATTATCATATTATAATTTCTGATTAAGAATGGATTGTTACTAACACTTTGATAAGTAGAAATGGTTATTTCGCGCTCCTCTTTTTTCTCGCCAAAAAAAGCTCCTATGGATTCTCTATTTATATTGTATCTCAAAAGTCGTTGTATATTTTGTTCAATTAAAATAATTCTAGGCACTAAAAATAGTATTTTAAAGATCTGGGAATCAGTGGGATTTTTATTTTTAGAAACAATAGAATTTGCAATTGCTGCTCTTTTGGCACATTCAAATGCTATTTCTGTTTTACCTGTCCCTGTTGAATAGATTATTGATCCCTTGTATTTGTTTTTGATCCATGCTTGTACAGCCTCTTCCTGATCTTTGGTCAATAGGAACGGAAATTTTAAATTTAAAATTGCAGGGATCATAATAAAAATTACTTTTGATTTTATAAATGCTTTTTATAAAAATATTTCTTTTGATCTTTTCGTAAAATAAAATACTTTGAAACTAATGATTATGTTAAAATACCTTTACGATTACATTAAATTCATTAATATTTACTATATATACAAGTTGAAATCATTTATAAAAATATTGTACTATTGCTAAATTTTACTACCATTAAGGAAGGCTTAATAATAGGATTTGAATAATGAAGGTAAATATAGATGGCTGTAATATGCAAAAAATGTGGCCTTCCAGACGATCTTTGTGCATGTGGGGAATTAGCTAAAGAAGAAACTCGTATTATTGTTAGATTAGAAACAAGAAGATTTTCTAAAACTACAACAATGATCGAAGGTCTTGATCCAAAAGTTAACAACATTCAAACAATAGTAAAAGAATTAAAGAGTAGGCTAGCCTGCGGGGGAACAGCTAAGGATGGATTTATTTTGTTACAAGGTGATCATAGGGATCACGTTAAAGATTATCTAGTTGTGAAAGGATTTAATTCTTCTTCTATCGAAGTAATGTAAATTTTCTTTTGATTAATAACTCTTGTTAGCAAAAATATATCTCAACTTAAATAGAATAATTGTATTTTCTATTTTCGTTTTAATTACATTTTCTATTTTTATGGGTATATATATTGTATTTTTCTCAACGATTGGAAAAGATATAACGTGGACTAGCATTATTCCATTAAATTTTCTATTATTAAATATAATTGGAATAAATAACATTCAGTTCCTTTTAGGCTTGGTTTTTGCTTCGTTTTTATTCGTTTATGCTATTGTTTACCTTGTCAATATTCGAAAACCAATTCTTTTATATCCAAATTTTATGACTAGGCTTTTATCTACTCATTCATTTGATTTTGACTTTTCACCATTAAATTATTTTTATAAAGTAATCCAATGGTTTTCAGCTTATTTTTTACTTTCTCTTGTTATAGATTCAATTCAACAGTTTTTTGGTATACAAATTGGAAGTCCTTTAACAAATAACCCTTTATTGTCTTTATTTTATTTGTCGACGGCACCTTTGAACGAAGAAATTTTGTTTAGAGTGATTTTTCTAGGGGTACCTTTATCCCTAATCCTTTTTAGATACAAGAATTCCTTTGTATCTGCGCTATTATATCCTAGAGATAATTTACAAATAAAATCAAAAAGCCAAAAAAAAATTCTTATTGCAGTAATTCTTTTAAATTCGGTTTTCTTTGGCTTTGCCCATGTTATGTTTGGAGGGCATTATGAAATTGGTAAAGTAACTCAAGCAACTTTGGGTGGAATTTTCCTTTGCTGGTTGTATTTTAGATATGGGCTTGGCTCTTCCATAATGTTTCATTGGATCTCAAATTATGTTATTTTTTCCTATCAGTTATTTGGTTCTATTGTATTTAGAATACCTTGGAATGATGAAACAAATAATTATTTTTTGATAATTTTGTATTTTATATTTATAATTGGGGGAATATTGTTCTTGATTGATGCTTCAAAAAGATTAATAAAAGATTTTCAAAAAAATAAAAAATTAACAGGATTATAATTTCAGATGGGTTTTAAGTCCTTTGTATCTATTTCTTATTGTGACTTCTGTAACGCCAGCAGCTTCAGCAACATCCTTTTGTGTTTTGTTTTCCCCATTCATAACACATGCAACATACAGTGCTGCAGCGGCCAATCCCATAGGATCCTTGCCTGCTGATATTTTGCCTTCTTCTGCTTTTTTTAATATTTCTAAAGCTTTTCTTTTGGTTTTTTCAGTTAATCCTGCCTTGCTTGCAATTCTAGCTACACATTTTACAGGATCAACCACAGGCATCTTCAAATCCAACTCTCTTATTAATAGCCTATAACACCTTGCCACGTCTTTTTTCTTAATATTGCTAGCATTTGCAACATCTTTTAAAGTCCTTGGTGTTTCTGTATCTCGACATGCTGCATACAATGCAGCTGCTACTAATGCCGAGATTGAGCGTCCTCTTACTAAACCTTTTTCAAGAGCTTTTCTATATACATACGCAGCTTTTTCAATGACTGCATCACCCACAGCTAACTTGTCTTTTAATCTATCTAACTCGCTGAATGCCTGCCGAAAGTTCCTGTCGACAGGTTCATGTACTTGACTCCTACTATCCCATGTTCTTAGTCGTTCTATTGTACTTTTCATGGATGCTGATAATGGCTTGCCTGACGCGTCCTTGTCTATTGGTCCAATTATCGTGGCTAACCCCATATCGTGCATAGCTAACGAAGTTGGAACACCTGCTCTGCTTCTATCTTCATGTTCTTCTTTTGAAAATGCCCTCCACTCTGGACCGGTTTCTTCAATCCTTTCTGTAACTACGAAACCACAATTCCCACAGAACATTTCACCTGTGGAATTATCCGTAACCATCGGTCCCTTATTACATCGTGGGCATTTGTCACCAAACATAGAAATATCTTTTACCATTCATAATCACCATAAAACTTATAAAGCATCTTTACATATATTTATATCTTTACTACCTTATAAACATAACTATTTATTCTACTGCTATATCTGACATTAATTCTGTTAGTTTGTGATTTGAGTTCTATGTGTTCCGTATTCGATATAATAGTAATCAAATTTATAAATAATAATTGTATTTTTTATCTTTCAATATTCAGACTTTAAAATCAGGTAAACTGCTATGTATTTAGATCGACGTAACCCTGCAATAGATTCTTGTCGACTTATTTAGGTAAAAAAAATGATAAACACATATCAATTGAAAAAATCTATTACTTCAGAAACGATTTTAAAATAATAAGTTATGTGAATTAATACCTTGCTTTATTTCTCTTTCTCCTTTCTTCTTTAGCATATTTTTTACTGGCAGTTCTTTGAGCGCTATAAGCATGAGTTCTCTTGAGATTGTTTGTCATAGAAAAAAATATAATGTTATTATTTATATACTAATTGATGATTTAAGATTTACCTTTTCTTTCAATACAAAAATATATACAAGATATATAGGACTGAATTTTAAATTGATTTTATGCGACTTTCCATTACTTTTTTTCTGATATTTTTTCTGATATCGTCTGTTTATATCAATTTTAATAATTATTCTTTAGTTTCGTCAGTTTCACCTACAAATATTGCTAATACTGGCGGTTTTTTGGGAGGATTAAAATTCTTAAGATATTCTAATGATAACATTGCTTATCAAGATCTAAGCAACGGCAAACTCGATACTTATCTTTCTCATATCCCTTTACAATTGATAGATGATGCCAAAAGAAATTCAAACTTGAAAGTATATGATAGAAATGGAGCATCTTATGGACTTTTGCTCAATCCTGCTAATACCAGCAGTAGTGATAATGGCAGCCAGTCATTTAATCCATTTTCAATCAGAGATATAAGATATGCATTAAATTTTTTAATTGATAGAAACTTTATAATAAATGATATTCTTAAAGGATTTGGAACACCTATTGTTGAACCGTATGGTCAATTCTCTCCCGAGTATCAAAATGTAATTA
>JBQCGN010000324.1:0-7983 GCA_051955655.1 Candidatus Nitrosocosmicus sp.
ATACTTTTGATTTTTTTATTTTTATACAGAAAAAGTAGATCCAACATCGTAAAAATTCAATTCAAAGAAATAATATAGAGATCAAGTTCTACATCAAATAGTTATAAAACTGACTAATTATATGTACAATTCAAACAAAAATTTAATATCATACTATCTTATATTTTTAATGAAATACCTAAAAATTAAAGATACAGAATATCTAATAAATTATTATATACAGATTATAATATGCCTACACAAAACAGATTATATGAAAATAATGATAGCAAGAATGTAGGAATAACATTAATATCTGAAAAGTTTTTTAGTACAATAGATTCTTTTTGGATTGTATTAAATTCAGAAACAATTATCACTCCTTTTGATTTTGTATCGGTAGACAATAAGAATAACATAAAAACTATTGGAATAGTAAAAGAATTACAAAGAACTTTTGTTTTCTTTGATCCAAAAAGTAATAACTTTATTTACTCCTTTGATAATAATTCTACAGCTAACACAGACATTCAAAGAACAGGAATCACCATTGCAAAAATTGCTGTCATGGCAAATTTATACAAAAGTAAATCATTAGATCAAACAAATAGTGACCTTAATAGTAGTATGAGTAACACTAGAGGAAACAACGCCGTTTTATCTATAAACATGCCTATGGAGGAAGGAAAACCAGTAGTATTTGCTAGTGCAGATGAAGTTATAGAGTCGTTAGGGATTCCCGAAATGGAAAACCCAATCCCAGCTGGAATTATTGAAATGACCAATGGTACATACATCCCCATATTTTTAGATATTTCATACATTTTTGGGCCCGACACTACACATGTTAATGCATCAGGAATATCTGGAAATATAAAAACTAGTTACCTTTTATTCCTACTACATGGCGCATATCAAAGCCTGTTAGAAGATGGAATTGCGTTGATATTATTTAATACAAAGGAAAAAGGCTTACTTTATCTAAATGACGAGAAGCAAAATAATTATGACATGAATCATTATGAACAAAAAGATTTAGATTTTATGAATCTTTTAAATTTGGACGTTAACAAGTTTCATAATATAAAATATTTTCTTCCTCGAGGTAAAGATGGAAAACCAAACTCTGCATATATTCCTCAAAATTATAAAACATATTCATACGAATTAGCGGATGTCTATGACAAGCTAGAAATGCTGTTTCCGTCAGAGGTAACTTATGATCCGCAATATAATATTTCTTCTATAATAAACTACATATACGAATCATGGCCATTACTAAGCAATAATAACACAAATAAAAACAATTCAAATGAAGTCAATAATTGGACAGATCTAATTCATTTCAATGACTATCCTGATGAAATAGTCACTCATAAATCAACTCTTTTGAGATTCAAAGGTAGTTTACAGAGATTCAGAAAACCAGCGACATTATTTGTCGATAATAAGATTACAAGTACATATTTAGGAAAAGAAATAAAACAACTAAAAGGTAAAGATATTTTTGTTATAGATATTGCAATGCTTTCTAATTTAGAGGAACAGGCATTTGTGATAGGAGATGTAATGAAAAACATTGATGAAATTTACTCTCTTGGATCCAATTTATCATCAATATCAACACCATCTTCAATTGACTCGGAAGATAAAAATCAAAGACATATAAATAAAGACAAATTCTCAGATAACAATAACACGTATCAAAAAGGATATGACCAAAACAACAATAAAAGTGAAGATAACAGGCCTATGGAGGTGAAAAATCCAAAGTATATTTTAATTATGATAGATGAAATAAATAGATTTTTACCACATTTAGAATTTCACGGCAATCCGATGGGTGCAGGAACATTGAATCGATCAGCTGTCTCAGAAGAAATTCTCAAGACAATAATTGCAGGAAAATCAAGACATATAGCCATATTGTCAGCTCAACAATTTAAAAGCCAAGTTGATCCATTTCTAAATTATAATACTGGCCTCCATGTAACATCCAAACTTGGTTTATCAGAGCTATCTACACAACCTTATTCAACAATAGACGATACAACCAAATCTTCAATTAGCAAATTGCAAAAAGGAGAGATCGTTTTGATACATTCTGCTTTTAAGCATCCAATAAAGATCACAATTCCAAAAATTACATATAATAGATAACTATAAATCTATTTAGTACCGCTGAAAGAAATATTTTGATGTCATACAACGAACAAACAATATTAGTAGTATAAAATATGTATCGGTATGACTACATATAAAATAATAACAAATGAGGTTTATCCAAATTTCCGATCTTCATATAGGTGGGTTATTTAAGCAAAATTCTTTTGATACTTTAGTAGACGAAATAAATAACGATTTAAAACCGGATGTAATAATAATATCAGGAGATCTAACCGACGATGGTCTTGTTTTTCAATTTGAACAAGCAAGAAATGAGATAAACAAACTTAAATGTAAAAACCTCATAATATTTCCGGGCAATCACGACTATCGCCATACAGGCTATCTACTATTTAAAAAATACTTTCCAATAGCAAGTGGAGACAGTCCTAAAGTTTATGAATTCAAAGATTTTGATGAGAATTATCAATCTGTAATAGTGACTACTGTTGACACTGCAAGGCCTGATAGAGATGAGGGCGAAGTAGGACATGGCCAAAACATATGGCTAAACAAAACGCTAAAAAAATACGATGATGAAAGCCAATACAATAATAAGAACAAGGAAAATAACGATAGAAAAATAAAGAAAATAGTAGCAATGCACCACCATTTAATAGCTATACCCGACACAGGTTATACAAATGTTGTAGGCATTTCAGATGCAGGAGATGTTTTAAGAACATGTCTTGAAAATAATGTTGATCTTGTCATATGCGGACATAAACATAGACCATGGTTATGGAATTTGGGCACCATGAAAATTGCATATGCTGGTACTGCATGCTCATGGCGTTACAGAGGAGTATTTGAAGATACCTACAATATTATTGATATTGACAAAGATAATAGAATTGATATTGATATAAAAATTGTAGGTGGGAAGAGAATACCATTATCAGAAGTTGTTAAAAAATATAAAATAGAAGAAGGATTGGAGCAATAGTCATGCCCTCATTTTAATAACAATCACAATTTACCTTATACTAACAAAAAGAAACCAACAAGTATATTAAATTATAAATTTGCGAATAGTAAAATATTAACTATTCATAAGAACATAACAGAAAAGATAGTTTTAAAATAAGAAAATATATAGAAGGTGTTTCTCCATTTTTAAGCACAGAATTGGGGCTTTTCAATGCATATTAAGTGATGTGTTCCGTAAATCGGGGTATTCCCAAAATGATTCTGTACTTTTGCAGGATCGAACATAAAGCTTATAACACTTTTGTCAAATACCTTTATAGTAGTTGGAACATCTTTAACAGGACCCTCTTTCATTGTAACGGTGGATGACCCACTAATTGTAGTGGTATTACCACTTGTTTGTGGAGATCCAGTCATTTTAAAATTCGATATAGTATGAGTATGTGGAGAGGTACCGTCTAATTTTATCATATAAAAGGTAGCATTTAATGTTGGAGAAGTAGTTGCTTTGGTATCGTTACTGTAGTTGTCTATTTTAAACACACCAGATAGTACCCAAGCAGGCTTTCCGCTTGCATCGTTTTGTATGCTGGTAATTGCACCTTTGAGAGATTTACTATTTGATGGATTAGTATCAGCAGCATAGGTATTATTGCTTGACAATAAGGACACAGACAAAAGCAATCCAGTAAGTACAATAAACAGGGGAATAACTATATGTTTTTTATTCATTAATTCTCTGTAATATTATAATATAAAAAGATATAGATACTTTTTTCTTCAAAAGAATTAATTGCAGAACAATATTTGAAATTATATCACGTAATCCCATAGAATACAATACTATATTCTTAATATTATCATAGTATGAAATATACCATAACAAAAAAATTTAAAAATATGCTTAATATCACGGATGTTTTTGATTTGGCATTAGCCCAAAACATATAGTATAGGGACAATATTCAAAGTAAAAAGAACTCTACAAAAAAGGTCATTCTCAGTTATTGATAAAATGAGACTAAATAATATGAATATTTAGATTATTAATATGCCAGATAAAATTCATTTTATTAAGTTATGGTTGCTTATTCAAACAACATTCTTAATTTTTTCTCATAACTACAAACAGTGCTTTTGGTAATGGATTCAATGTGCCCTGATAAACAGTTTCCTTTATAGAAAGAACCTCAAATTCGTTTCCAAAGATCTCTTTTATTTTACCAGAAGAAAATCTGTAAGGACCTTCCTTCCACGACTCTTTTTCGCTAAAGCATTTTAAAAATAAAATACCTCTTTTTTTTAAGATATCTTTAACCTTAGCAACATAACCATTTCTATTGTTAGGAGGCAAAACATGAAAGCAACCCCTATCAAATATATAATCAAACTCTTCTTTTCTAAATTTTGAATTTAAAATATCATCCACTATAAAAGTAACATTACTAGAAAGCCTTTTAGCTTTTTCTATTGCAAATTCAGATAAATCACTGGCTGTTACATCAAAACCAAGTTCAGACAACTTTATTGCTTGTGTTCCTGGACCAGTTCCCAAATCTAAAAATTTATATTCTTGGATATTACGAATGAGATTTCTTTTAATTAGCTCTTCATTTAAATCATAATCAAGGTTCTCGTTATACCAGGGCATGTTTACTACATTTTCATTTTTATACAATGTATTCCAATCAGGAAAAGATCTTGAAGCTTCTGACAATCTAATATATTTATTGCCAAGTACGATATATGGTATTTGATACATTAATCGGGGACTCAGAAAAAAAACTTTCTGAATATATTACACTAATAAATTTAGAATAGAGAAGCATTTATTTGTTTATGTTTTACATTCATAATACCTAAAAAATGCAAAAATTTATAGTCCCAGCTTTTGTTTTATAACATTTTTGCAAATAAAGTGAAAAATTATATACTTTCTGCTTATATAAAATATTAGTCTTGGAAAGGCCCAGTCCAATTTTATCTATAATCGGTAGTAAAAAAGCAACCATTATTCTAGGAATATCCATCATTTTAATTGCGATTATAGATTTGCTTGTTACTCGTCAGCTTTTGCCTTATAATGATTTATCTCAATCTATAATGTTTATACTAACCGTATCAGTTGGGTATGGAGTAGGATCGTGGATTCTCTTAGAATATGCCCACAGAGTCAGCAAAGAGATCAGAAATAGATCTATATTTTGCAATATAATGCACTGGTCGGTTATCATTACTCAATTTGCCCTTTTCGGAGTATTGCTAGTCATGCTTTTTCTTGGCACTACCAACCATTTTTCTTCTCGTATAGTTTTTGCAATTAGTTCAATATTAGCAACAATAATAATGGGCGCAATTTCGATTAAATTCTTTTCATGGTATAAAGCAAGTAATTACAAATCCCATATTGTTTTATTCTACGCTATTGCAGCATTGACGCTTTCTGCTTCAATAGCTGAGGATGCATTCACCAAGATAATGATGGTAAATATAATACAAGAAAAAACATTGGAAGGAACACATCTAGAAACATCATTTTTATATAAAGATTCTAAAAAGTATAATGGGCAAATAATTTATAAAGAGGTTAAATCAGATGTTACTACTCTTTATATAGTACCAAATTCATTAATAGACACTTATAACTTATTAAACTCCATCGTAATTCCCATAGGATTCGTATTCAGATGGATAGCTTCAACTATGTTATTGCGAAATATATATCAGAAGATAACCAAGATCCCAATTTCATTTTGGATCATTCTTTCTATACCACTGATAATTTATCTTATAGGAAAATTACCCGGTTTTTTTGCAGGCGAAAGTTTGGCAGGAATTGATGAAGCATATCGATTCTACTTTAGAATTCTTTTTAGGGCAGGAACTATTGCAGGCAATATTCTATTTGGATTCGCCTTTTTTATGGTTGCAAAAAGTTTGATAAATCCAAAACTAAAAGACTATTTAATTCTCGCAGGAATAGGCGATACAATAGCAGGTATTTCGCTTTCTACATCAGCAATAGAACCAACCTATGGAGTATCCGGTCATTCATTAGTACTAATATCATCTTATTTGTTCACTTTGGGCCTGTATTCTTCGGCAATATCAGTATCATCCGATATAAAATTACGTCAATCAATCATAGAATCTGCAATAGAATCATCAAATCTATTAGTTAGTATCGGATCGGCGCAAATCATACAAGAAATAGAAAAAAAAGTGATGACAGTCGCATATACAGAAAAAGAAAGACTAGAAAAAGACACTGGTGTGCAACCATCTTTAACAGAGAGTGAAATGAGACAATATCTAAGTTCGGTACTAAAAGAGATAAAAGTTATACAAAATATTGACGATATCATAAAGAAAGGTAAAAATATTTTAGATGAATCTTCACAATTTATTATTTGCTCAAAGCCATCTGGATTAAGATTTGCGTATAACAACTACTTTGATAGTTATCAAAGGATAATGACCAAACGAAAAGACAATGAGCATAAAGGTATAAGAATGGTTACTACCATATTAGATAAAGATAATGCAGATATCGTTTCCATGTTCATAGACATAGGTGTAAATATAAGACATATCAAAAATATTCCACCAATTGAATTTGCTGTATCAGATAAGGAGATGATTTCAACTATGGTAAAGACCGAAGAAGGACAATCATATCAAAATCTGCTTACAACCAATGAACAAGCGTATATAGAACTATTTGTTTCGATATTTGAGGAGCTATGGAAGAATGGTATCGATGCAAAATACAAAATCAATGATATTGAAAAAGGCATAGATAGCCGGGGAATAGACATAATTCAAAATCCCGAAATTGTACAAAAATTAACTTTTGATCTTATTAAATCAGCAAAGAATGAAATTTTAGGAATATTTTCTACAGCGAATTCGTTTCATCGACAAGAATATGCAGGAACCATACAGCTTATGAAAGAGAAAGTTGAGTCATCAGATATAAACGTAAGAGTACTAGTCCCCAGAGATAATTTAATAGAGCGCACTATAGATGAATTACAAAGAAATCGGATTTTAAATAAAATCAATATCAGATTAATTGAACCCTTTATGCAGACCAAGGTCTCAATAATGGTAATAGATAAAAAATACTCCCTTGTTATAGAGCTTAAAGACGATACAAAGCAAACTACAGAGGAGGCAATCGGTTTGGCTACATATTCTGACAGCAAATCTACAGTATTATCTTATTCTGCAATATTTGAAAATCTCTGGAAACAAATAGAATTATACGAACAGCTTCAGATGCATGAGAAAATGCAAAAAGAATTTATTAATATTGCAGCCCATGAACTTAGAACACCGATACAACCGATATTAGGAATGTCAAATATTTTAAAAAACAGAATAAGAGACAGCGAACAAAACGAATTGATTGACGTAATTATAAGAAATGCACAGAGGCTAAAAAAATTATCAGATGATATTTTAGAGGCTTCAAAGATAGATAGCAATTCTCTAACCATTTATAGAGAACGTTTTAATATTAAGGAAATAGTACTGTACATAATAGAGAATTATAAGAATAATACAGACATTAAAAATATAAGTTTTGAATGCAATATTGATGACAATCTGACCATTTATGCAGACGAAGATGGCATTAATCGAGTAATATCAAATTTAATTAACAATTCTATAAAATTTATAGACAATGACAAGGGAGGACTAATTTCAATTAACGCGGAAAAGAAAAAAATTCAAGGAAATGGAAATGGCGAAGAAATTATTACTGTACAAGTAAAAGATACTGGCAAAGGAATAGATCCTGAAATAATGCCTCGGTTATTTACTAAATTTACTTCAAGGTCATTTCAGGGAACCGGTCTTGGGCTATATATTTGTAAAAGTATCGTTGAAGCTCATGGTGGT
>JBQCGN010000325.1:0-4402 GCA_051955655.1 Candidatus Nitrosocosmicus sp.
GGCCCTATTCCTGAAGACTATGCTACAAGAGGATTTTATTCAGCAACCCTTTCTCTGGAAGGATATGAGCGAACATCTGCCCTTTTAACTGAAAATATGGGATTTTCTAAAACAAAAAATGAAGGAAACAGGTTTAGATTTGAAATCGAAGACAAAGAAAAAGTAATAGATGATTTCTACACTAATAAACAAAAAAGAGAACTTGATCTTTTAAAATCCGCAACTACTGTAGATATTGTTTGCCTGCCTTATACTCAAAGAGGTTCTATGGGGGTGGGTACAGTCCATCATATTGCATGGCGAACTCCCACTGATGAAAGTCAGATAGCAATGAGAAAAAAAATAATCAAAGCCGGGCTAGATGCAACACCTGTAATTGATAGAAAATATTTTCATTCAGTGTATTTCAGAGAACCTGGTGGTGTTCTATTTGAAATAGCAACTGACCCACCTGGCTTTATGGTGGACCAAAAGTATGAGGAGCTAGGACAGAAATTATTGCTGCCCAAATGGCTGGAGCCTGAACGTAAATACCTTGAAAAAGTGCTTCCCAAAGTTGCTGCTCCATCTTTAGATAAATTTTCTTCTTTCAATCAAAAATATAGAGAAAGTGAAAGACAATGAGCCATCTTAATTTTAAATATCGCTTTATTCCATCTCCTTCTTTAAAACAACACGATATTAGTAGTCTTAATCAAAAACAAAGAATCAAAGACAATAACGATTCATTGACTTTTCTCTTGCTTCATGGCACAGGAGGAAATGAAGATGATTTAATACCTGTTGGTCAAATGTTGTCATCGTCGGCCTCTCTATTAAGCCCACGTGGAAAAGTATTGGAAAACGGAATGCCAAGGTTTTTTAAAAGATTAGCCGAGGGGGTTTTTGATATGGAAGATTTGAAGGTTAGGACCAAAGAATTAGCAGATTTTGTCAAAGAGGCTTCGAAGGTTTATAGTTTTGATTTAAATAGAACGTTTGCAGTGGGTTTTTCGAATGGTGCAAACATTGCTGCAAGTCTTCTTCTTTCCTATCCTGAAACAATAAAAGGTGCAATCCTTTTTAGAGCGATGGTTCCTTTTATACCAGATAGTCTACCTGAACTCTCTGGCAAAAAAGTCCTTTTATCTGCAGGAACGTTTGATCCCATAGTATCAAAAAGCCAGATAGAAGGTCTTCTAAAGATATTGCAAAAGAGTGGTGCAGATGCCAATTTAAAATGGCAACAATCCGGTCACAATCTTACAAAATCAGATATATCTAATGCAAAAGAATGGTTGTATGAAGAAAAAATTTCATTTTAAACTTTTAATTTTTAATTTTAGTATATAACAGAGAGTAAATGATATATTAGATTCAGATTAATTAATAAGTATTTAATATATTAAAATCACAAAAGGTATTATGAATAGTTATCCGTAAATATTGTATTAACTGTAATAATCTATAAAATATAAGATTGTTCTGATTTTAAAGTATTTGTAATAACAAATTTGGAATATAACGAACAAAAAGACAAAGAAAGGCATGCTACATTGTCAATTGAAGTATAAATATACAAAGATCAGTCTAACTTGTGCTTTAGTATAGCATACCAACTACTATTCATCAATTTAGCCAAATTGAATTATGAATTGATAGTAAAAAAAAATTATGCTCTATGGTTTTAATACAATTTTTAATACGTCTTCCTTTTTATCAAAGTTCTCATATGCAGCAGGTGCATCTTTTAGATCCATGGTATGGCTAATAACCTTAGTTGGATCTATCCTTTTGGTTTCAATAAGGTGGAACAGTTGTTCGGTGTATTTCTTGACAGGACACTGACCCATATGGATTGAAACATTACGGTTAAACAATAGGCCTAGAGGAAACTGATCGTAAGCAGAACCGTAAACACCTGGTATGGATATTGTCGAATATTTTTTAGCAATTTGTGACATCCAAGTTATTACCTGCATTGAATTCATTGGCTGATATGCAGGGATGGTTACTTGAGAATGATCATGTCCTTTATTGGTATCAGTACCTTGGATTTTAATATTGTTGCCTTCTCTAATACTAACATTGCCCGCCATGTGGCCTACAGCTTCATATCCAACAGCATCAATACAGATTGCGCCCTTTCTTCCAGTTTCTTTTTTTATAAAGTCTACAGGGTCTTCATCATCAAAGTTAATAATTTCAGCTCCAAGTTCTTTTGTTTTGTTCAAACGATTAGGCCAGTGATCTACAGAGAATACTCTGGCAGCACCTCGCAAGAGGGAACTCATTACTGCAAAATATCCTACAGGGCCTGCACCAAATACTACAACATCATCGCCAGGTCTTACATTTGCCATATCAGTTGCAAAATAACCGGTTGGTAATATATCGCTAAGAAACAATACCTGTTCATCAGTTTTAACTGAATCTGGTACCTTTAGAGAATATTCCGCATTTGCAAAAGGCACTCTAACATATTCTGCTTGTCCTCCATCGTATCCGCCTAAAAGCTGAGTAAAACCAAAAGCCGCTCCCAGATCTCCTTTGGGGTTGGCCCTATCACATTGTGACCAGTAGTTATTTCTACACCAATGACATTGACCGCATGCAATATTAAAAGGAATTACAACCTTATCGCCTACTTTAACTTCAGTAACATGGGGTCCTGCTTCTTCGATTATTCCCATAAATTCATGACCAAGTGTTTGACCTGGCATCATTCCAGGTACAGTTCCATGATAAAGATGTAGATCAGAGCCACAAATAGCAGTTGAAGTAATCCGTAAAATTATATCCTCTGGATGCAGAATGGTAGGTTGAGGTTTATCATCTATTTGGACATCCATAGGTCCATGCCATACTAGAGATTTCATTGCGATTCAGTAGGTGATTGTGATGATGTTGATGAAGAAGAAGAGGCAATGGCTGATTGTATTTGGGGCCATAACTGTGCCAGCATTCCAGGCGAATTTGTCTTTATCCATTCAACCATATTCTGCTCGTCTTTCATATTTTGTGATAATGGTTCTATTGCGTTTGAAAATACTCCTCCAGCCATCTGAGCTTTTCCTATTAACATAAGGTAGCATGTAACTTCTGCATTCTCTACAATCATATCCTGTTCAGCCTTTTTTAATTCCCATTCCTGTTTTGTCATGGAATTTATCATCATTTTCATTACTGTTTCTGGATACGATGGTAGTGGCAAACCTAATTTTTCTTGAGTTGGAACTCCACCAATATTTAATATCAATTGTTGTAATCTTTTTTGGTGTTCTCCGCTTTCTTGCAAATGGTTCTGCAATTTCTGCTTAGCCTCAGGTAAGGTAACTTCTTCAATTCGACTTTTCAGACGTTCTATTCCTGCATTTTCCATTGCAAGAGCGTTATTCCATTCCAGAGCGAATTTTTGAGCTAAAATTTCTGCTGCATTTAATTTTGACATAATATGTATATTAATATCATACTTTAATACAAAGCCAAGTTTGTGAAGTAATTGTGGTTATTAAACTATTACCAAAAAAAATAATGAAGATATTTATACAGCTTTTATCATGTAACTGATAAATTTTAGAAGAATCGAAGATATATCTGCACAATCGTTAGACGGCGATAATTATGATGAGTATAGTATTTGGTTTGTTTTATATTTTTAGAAACCATTATCTTCAGCATAAAGAATTTGAGCATGGTGTTGAAGATGACTAAAAAAAGAATTTAATCTGCACGAATATCGATTCAAATGCAATTGTTTTTGCAGACAGAAACAGGATAATTCAGGTAATATCAAAGTTAATAGCGAACTCCATAAAGTGTGTATGAATGAAGAGCCCATCTACCATTACTATTAGTATTAGTAACTAATGCTTTTAATAATATAATTTATTATATATAATTATCAAAGTGTTAGTAATTCTTTGGATGTCGAGGCTGTGTAAAATGATTAAATACATACCCTTTATTTACAAGTGCTTTTTTATCATCATGGTCTTGAGTTATTATTTAAAGATATTGATTCTGATTAGATTGTAATTTCATTGTGGTCATTTACAGATAAAAGAGAAGTTATTATTAGAAGCATTAGCAGGAATGGTATAAACTATATTAAGATTCTGGCAAAAAGGTACTCAAACACAATAATAGCAAAAGCAAGAACCAACAGATTATTTATATGCGTATAGTTGTAATAAATCAAATATTATTCTGTCATCATACTTTCATAGGATTGGATCAAAATTAAGAGTTGTTATCAAATACTGAAAAATCATATCATCAAAAAAAAAAAAATTAAAAAAAAAGAACTTTTATTATCTGCAATCACAATAGAAATGACGGTGGTCTTAAGTAGGATCGTTCATTTTAATGGAAGCGAATAGTTTGGATTTGCTTCAAGTTTAACGTGAATTAATTGTATTAT
>JBQCGN010000326.1:0-3264 GCA_051955655.1 Candidatus Nitrosocosmicus sp.
TTACTTTGTCACCTATTTTTTTCTGCCCATCTATGTAAGAAATAAGATCATCCATTCTTTTAACAGGTTGATTGTCAATTGAAGTAATTATGTCTCCTCCTGCTAATATTTGATTTCCATTTGCATCTTCTTGGATTGAACTTCCTTTTACCCCTGCTTTGTCGGCTGGTCCGCCAGAAATTGTTGAAGATATTAAAACTCCTTTAAAGTTTTTGGATAAACCCATTGCTTGGTCTATTTGAGGTGTTAAACTACTACCAGCAACTCCAAGCCAAGGGTGTTTGTAAGTCCCTGTTTTAATTAATTCTGGCACCTCTTTTACTATTGTATTGGACGGAATGGCAAAACCTATTCCCGAGAATGCACCATTATCTGAAAATATTGCAGTATTTATTCCTACTACTTGTCCTTGAATATCCATTAGGGGACCTCCTGAATTGCCTGGATTTATTGGGGCGTCTATTTGTATGGTATTGGGTATAGAATATTGATTGTTAGGATCTGACAATAATCTTCCTGTTTGACTAATTATTCCTGTTGTCATTGTGTCAGCTAATCCATAAGGGTTGCCTATAGCTATTATCTGCTGCCCTACTTGAAGTTTTGATGAGTTGCCCAAAGGAAGAGGAACAATATTTTCTTGAGAAAAATCATCAGTTATTTGTAAAACTGCTATATCGTTATCTCGATCCAATCCCACCACTTTTGCTGTATATGTATTTCCATCAACAAATGTTACATCTACTGTTTTTACACCTTCAACAACATGACTGTTGGTTATTATATGCCCTTGTTTATCGTATACAAATCCAGATCCTAGTCTTTCAGATTGACTTTGTATAGGATTACCATTGATAATTATGTTTGTGTTTGGATTTGAAACCGTGCTTGTGATCTGAACCACAGAATTTTGTGCTCTTTTAAAAATTGTTGTTAATATGGATTGATCGTTTTGAGGTAATAATGATGTTTGTTGTGGTTGTTGTTGGTTCTGTGCAGCAAGATTTTGTGGTTGTTGTTGAGATGGTAATGGGGAAGGTGTAGATAAGGTTTGTTGACCCCATACTATTAACATACCTGTTGTAGAAAGTAGTTCAAAACATGAGTTTATCGCAATAATTGTTACCAAAGTTATAATAGTTGTAGATAATAAGCAGTTTTTTCTGATAATGTCTTCTATACGCATATATTTTTAAACCCTCATTATTTTTTTAAATATATAACTTTTAAATGATGATGTAACTATGTTACATTGCGTTCAGAAAATTTGATATTGTTAAAGATTAATTTTAACAAATAGGTAAAATGCAGAAAAGAATAAAATTGAAATAAACTCAAATGAATGGTCAAGGTATCACATATGGTTTGTTAAGAATAATATACGCAAACCAAATTTTTAACACGAACCTAATATTAGATAAGGGTCGAAAGAAATTCAAAAATATCCGTTGCAAAGATATTAAAAAATTAATGGTGTATCTGGCATTTAAACAAGGTCATTATTACTTGTATATCGACAGATACCTGTCTTTAAAATTAAATTAATAAATAAACAAATTAACTCAAATTATTTTATTATCTTTTAAAAATTACTTGAAACCATATTGATACAGAAAATGTTCTATAAATTTTAATCAAATAAAAAAATTAAAGATCCAAATCATCTATTAAGGATGTATATGTATTTGCGCTATTATCTAAAAGACTAACATTAATTTTCTTGAGAAGTTTTTCTACTTCATCTGGATTTTTAAGTGAGTATTCTGAAGATTCTATTCCTCTTTTTCTTTTTACTACATCAGAATCAAGTAGCCTTTTTAAATTCCATGATGTGGTTGAGGGTGCTTTGTTAATATGATCAACCAATTCATTGAATGTACATGATTTTTTTTCCAACAGCTTTGTTATTATTTCTTTAGTAGTTTTTATTTTCAAAAATCCCAAAATTATTGTCTCTTCGTTGGGAAATGATGCTGGATAATATCGTGTAATATTGCTGTTTTCTGTTCGTGATACTTTAATGTTCGAACGTTTCTCTAAGATTGAGATGTGATGGGACAGAGTCCCGTTATTTAAATTGGTTAGCCTCAACAGTTCTCTATACCTTATTCCGGGAGATAAATCAATAATTTTTAATATTAATTTTTTTTTGTCACTTTTTTTATTTTCTAATTTGTCTATATCAGAAATATCGTTGTAATTCATTTTCGCTCAACCCTAATTATTCCAGCGGCAAACAAAGTTAACATGAATAATAACAGTATATGTGGCATTTCGACATCAATATAAGGTATTTGAAAATCTCCAAGGGTGCCACTTGATTGCAGCAGATATAAGAATTCGACAGCCAAAAGTACTCCAAAACTTAGCGAAGTAAGCAAAACCCTTTTACTTTTTGTCTTTTTAAATGAAATTATGGAGATAACTACTAGAAAAAGTGCAAAGTTCAAACTGAGTATATGAATTGCAATATGAATAATCATCGATGTATGATATAAATGCGGTAGGATAAGTGGATAAAATATTATTGAGGTAAATAAGATAGATAGTATCACAAATAGATTAGTTTTGTTATGTAGAAAATTCTGGATATGTTTATAGTACACAGCAGCAGTATGCATACCATCTTTACCTTCTCTTTTTAACAACTAGATCTAATGAAACAATGATTTAAAAGGTAATTGGTACAACAATCTAACAGGATTACGTTAAGATAAGCTACTCTCTATATCATATTTCAAAGATGTAAATTGTATCTGAATAATACCTTTGCTATATACCAATCAGAAATGCAATTGATTATTTGAGTAGGAACAGAAGATAGCTATGTCAAAAACACAAACAAAGAATTTTATTTACAATAATAAATTAATGATGGTGGTTGCCAAAGCAAAAAGATCTGTCAAATAGTCAAATTGCCTTTGCCCAAATTGTATAGCTGTAACAGATTTTTCAATTCAATTCATTGAAGGAGACACTTGCAGTAGTAGCAGAATATTGGCTTGCTAATGTACTTTTCCAATATGCATACCATTTATATCCTTCTTCAATTAATTAATTATTCGTTTGGTAATATTGTAAATTGGTATACCTTATAATATAATATTATGTACAGTTACCATTCACATAACAATAAAAATATATGCTTTACGATATTATTTTTAAATTTCAAAACATCTATTCGATGAATGTACAATAAACTACATAAACAACAAATTTTGAAATAACATTAATATGAAAAAATCATACAGTGCATTTTTATCA
>JBQCGN010000327.1:0-7731 GCA_051955655.1 Candidatus Nitrosocosmicus sp.
TCATATTCTATCAATCCATTCTCTATCAACATTGTAAAGTATTCTTTTAGTTGTGCATATGAAAGAAATGATTTATACATAATTTTTGTCTTGGTGGCTCCTCCATTTGCTGCTTCTAGAATTAATACCGTTATTTCTGTTCTACTTCTATATTTCATTATTATCAAATAGAACATTGTAGATCAAGTATATATAAAAAGCTGTTCTTTCGATCATATCTTTTGATCAGAACATTCGATCATACCTATCAAAATCAATTATCTATATTAAAAGTTTTTATAAAATTAATGAACTGTCAATTTTAACATCAATCTTTTTATCATTATTTGATTTTCTTATAGTATTTTATTATTACAACAATGATACTCTATAGGGGGCATAATAAGAATCTGCATCATATTAGATTTTTTAAATTCTTAAATTTAATTATAAAGTTCTCATTTGAACAATACAAATTACTTTATCATTTATCATTTATAAAAAATGATAAAGATTTAGAGATTAAATAATTATACGAAATATTCCGGCTTTATAGAAAATGTGTATTTTCTTATTCATAAAATTAGGTTATATTATATATAGATAATATATAAAAATAAAATCAAATTGTCTCCTAATTATGAAGAGTTTATTATTGTTACAATTATTGCATCATTCATATCTTTTTTAATATCATTAACTTTAACACCTGCTTTTATTAAATTTCTTACAATAAAGGGAAAAGTAGTTAATGATAAACATAAACCTAATAACCCTAATATTCCAAGACCAGGAGGTCCTATTTTGTTATCTAGTGTTATAGTGGGAGAATTAATATTGTTTTTTTTAACGGGCTTCCATGAAATTATTGGTATAATTATTACCACTTCTGTTGCTTTTATAATTGGAATTGTAGATGATCTCAAAACACTGCCAGGATGGTTTAAACCTGTTGCGTTAATATTAGCTGCTATTCCTTTAATAATATTTCATGAAAATCATAACCAATTGAACATTATTTTTGGAAATGTGTATATTCCATTATTATATATTCCATTAATATTAATTGCCATACCATTAGCAGGTAATACAATAAATTCAATCGATGTATTTAATGGAGTTGCTACAGGATTTTTAATTATAACGATGTTTCCATTGTTGATTAGTACATTGCTATTTAGTAAGTTTGAAGTTTTCTTAATGGAATTACCCTTTTTAACTTCTCTAATAGGATTTTATCGATTTCATAAATATCCTAGTAAAATTTTTCCTGGAGATTCTGGTACATTACTAATGGGTGCGATTTATGGATCTTTTGCTATTATATCCAAATCTGAAATTATTGCAATAATAGCATTACTACCTGCTATAATGAATTCTTTTTTATTCTTAAGCAGCGTAAGGAGAATTGTTGAACATAGACAGATAAAAGCAAGACCTATTATTCTCAAAGAGGATTTTAGTCTTGAAGCCTCTAAAGATAAACATGCACCAATTACGCTGGTAAGATTAATTTTATTAGACGGACCTCTTTCAGAAAAACAAATAATAAATAAAATATATAGATTAGGAATATTTTCTACTTCTTTATCTTTAATTACAATATTATTGCAATACTTGATATTATCCATTAAGTAATGATAAAAATGAAACTATTAGATTTAAGATATTTTATTCTGTTTATGTGGGGATTAGTTATGATAGCTTGTATATCTATTATTTTTATTATAGCTCCTATCAGTAAGCATTTAATTCAACAAAAAAATACTATAATAATTTTACAGACATCATTTATTCAATCTATTCTGGCAGTTATGATAGTAGGGATATTAATATATTTGTTAAATAAATTTAAAAAAATATATCTTTATAGAAAATTATTAGACAAAGAAAAAAATTGATCAATCTACTTCCGCTTTATACATATGAATCATTTTGGAAAATCCTTTTTCTCCAATAAAACCCCAATTCTTGCCACAAATAGAACATGTAATCATTTTATCTTTTATTATAAATTCAAGCTGGTAATGACTACAACGAATTTGATACTCATATTTTAGCGTTTCTAACTCTTTTATTGTATTTATATTTCTGACAGAATTTTCTGTCAATACTAATATCTTTCTATAGTGTAATATATTTCTATTATGAAAAACATTTAAATAGAATATTTAATCAACACAATAATTTTTTTAGAACTATATTATAATCTATTGAAACACAATAAAGTATATGTTATGAATTACAATATCTACTATATCTACTACATCTATATATATTGATATTGATAATATGTTAATTGTGGATAATTTAAATTCTGATATAAGAAAGATACAGTTTACCGGAAGATCTACATATATTTTATCCTTACCAAAAAAATGGATTGAAGAAATGAAATTAAAAGCAGGCGACCATGTTTCTATATCTAGAAATTCAAATAATTCACTTTGTATTACTCCTGAACAAGAAAAAAGACTAAATGAAGTAGTAAATGAAGCCTCTACTATAGTTTTAATAGATGAAGGTCCAAATACCCTGAAAAGAAAAATTGTATCTATATATCTATCAGGATATAATTTAATAAACTTAAAATCAAAGATAGGAAGAATCCAACCTATTCAAAGAGAAGCGGTTCGAGAAATAGTTAGAAGAAGCTTAATTGGAACAGAAATTATTGCCGATTCTTTAGATATAATCACAATCCAGGTTTTATTAACATTGCCTGAATTGTCAGTTAATACAGCTGTAAGGAGAATGTTTCTTATAGCCTCTTCTATGCATAGAGATGTAATAATTGCTTTAAAAGAAAAAAACTTTGAGATAGCTAATGGAGTGATCAAATCAGATGATGAGGTAGACAGATTCAGTCTATATATAATGAGAAATTTAGTAATGGCTACCAATAATGAACGAATTCTACAAGAGATAGGTTTGAAGTACCCATCAGACTGTCTGAGTTATAGAGTTACAGTAAAAAGTATTGAGAGAGTTGCTGATCATGCTACTAGAATTGCAATAAAATGTTTAGAGATAAATAAAGATATTTCTTTATCAATTATTGAAAAATTAGAAAAATTAAGTAATTTGGCATTAGAGGTTTTAACATCATCTGTTGAAGCATTTTTAAGAAGAGATTATAGTTTAGCAGATAAAATAGCCGATAAATCAGAAAATGTACTAAATTATGAAAAAGAAATTATGAACTATTTAGACTCGTCAGAAAATAAAACAATGAACGATCAACATACAGGCGCCAATATAAAATTAATATTGGAAGATATTCGAAGAACTGTAGAACATGCTAGCGATATTGCAGAATCTGCAATGAATCAAACTATAGGCGAGATAATTAAAGTAGAACGAAGATCAGGAATTACTTTGTAAAAATATTTTGTTTATTTTATAACAAAGATTGCAATGAACATTGCAATTGTCATGAAGACAAATCATTTGAAGAGAATTGCAATTGAAACACCAAATTTGTTTATTCATCGATATTAAAAAAAAAATATTCATTATAAGCATTACTAATAATTTAGAATGTAATATTATTTTTATAGATTTCTAAAATAAAAATAATATATTATAGAGCAGAATTGCCTCTGGATTTTGTTCTAATGTCTATTGCCTCTTGTATGTCTGTTATAAAAATTTTTCCTCCTATTTTATTACTTAATTTTTCCAATAAATTGTTAACAATGACTTCTACAGCTTCATCTCTTACTACAGATTCAATTTTTGTCCTTGGAATAAATTCTGGAGTATATTGCATAGTGCCTCGCCCAATTGAGACTGGTTCGGCTTTAGTTTTTCCTTTTCCTTCAATACGATAGTGGTTCAATCCTCCTATGTTATTATCTTTAAAAATTTCACTAACTGTGTGTAATTCTCTATCTGGAATTATTATCTCAATTTTCTTCATTATTCTTAATCAACCATCATTTTTTTTATTTAACATGTTTAAATGATCAATGTGTTCTTTGCATTGCAGTGAAATATATCATAAAATAACCATAATATAATATATTTATAATTATAATAAATAATATAAATTATCCATAATAAAAATTTTTCTCTATGAAAGTTATTGTATAATTTCTACATTGTTATGTAATATTACATAACAATGTTTTCATTACATTCTTAAATAAAGTAATACGTCTGTAAATTTTCTATTATTAAATTGTTATCTATATCAAAAAGGGCAAAAAATATTTCTATTTATAATAAAAATATTTTATTTATGTATAATAGTTGCAATACAGTTTCTACTAAAATTATAAAGTTCTTATTATAAATAATGATTGTTTTATTTTTATGTGATTATATCTAACAGAAGTATCTTTTTCTCATTAGTTTTTTTACTTGCAACTATATCTTTCTTGGGTTCAAAGATTACCATTTCATATGAACAAACGAATTTGATACCCGACAAATCATCAATTACAAAAACTACTGATTGTATTGATAGTATAATAACAAGTATATTTATGCGTTTTAATTCTGATTGCAGTAACAATATTTCTGAGTTAGGAAATAAAAGTTCTAATAGCACAATGAATACTGATCTTTTATCAATTGGAATTGATAGCAAAAATAACGGTACATCATTGAATTCTGCGATTAATGGTGACACTCTTGTAAAAAGTGACCCTGCTCTATCATTGGATAATCCCTCATCCTTTGCTAAATCTTTACAACTTGATCAAAATTTATCACTTGTAAACTCATCTTCATCTCTCCAATCTGTGGATAGCAAACTAAAAAGTGATATTTCATCAAATACTAACGATCAAATAAAAAATTTATTGGATAAGAATAAACATGGTAAAGAAATATTTGAGTGTTTTAATAGAGCAATTGCTTCTTTGAATTCTCTGCCAGACTCAGCAATTATTAAATGTGCCAAAAATCATAATAGCTTTATTTAATTTATAACTATACTTAAAATGGTATTGCTTATTCTGTTGCAATTATAACTATATTTTCTCCCTTGATAAATATTTCTCCCATTTCTTGAATCTTATTATCTTTTAAAACTTCTGTTGCATTTTCTAATGTCAAGTTCATAAATTGATCAAAACTTTTTAATCTACCTTTAAAGGTTCTTTTTCCTTTTAATTTTATGATTATATCTTTATGTAAACTACTTTGTAAAATATTAGATTGATTATTTCGTGGTGTTGACAATAAAACATTAAGTCTTATTTTGTTATTTAGGTTTAACTTAATTATTTATTTTGCATATAGAAGAACAAATATCTATATTTAATTATTCTTGATTTATCATTCATTATTAAGTATGGATAAATAATATATACTCTCTATATTTTTAAAAATATATAATATAATCTTCAAGCAAAAAACCTCGTTGATTTGTAATTCATATTTAATTGCTCTAAACCTAAGGTGATCTTTTTATATATTAGTATACGAATTAACTTAACAATTACTTTAGAGAAATTATTTTGTATTCATTTTGCAGTGAAAATAATTGCCAATTATCGGTTGCTGTCTTTATATTTTAATTCGAGAAATATTATGATTATTAATATTAAAAACTGATAATCTTGTGGTAATGTATATAGAGTCCTCGATATTTGTTGAAAGTAATAAATATAGTCGTGCATATTTAAAGTAAAAATTTCTCTGCTAATATGCAGTTGCTTTGATTTGTATTATGTAATTATATTCTTTGTTCTCAATTAAGTATAACAACTTGCATTAGTGGCGTCCAAACCGCCTTTAGAATAGTTCCAACTACAAGTCAAAATTATATCATATCGGGTAAAGTTTTTATTAAGTCGACAAAAATGTTAAACTTATTAAATTAATCAAATATTATTAATAAAAGTTAATAATAAATGTATATATAGTTAATATAACTATTATAACGAATGTATAAATTACATATACTTTTAATTTCTATTATCTTAGCATTTTTTGTAATAATGGTACCATCAAAGATATCATCAGCTCTGTTCAATAACAGTAATATTAATTCAACTCATGCATTACCTTTGAAATTACATACAGCAAATAATAATATTGATGGTAATGCTTCTTCTAGCAATTATAGCAAAAAGTATCCCTCAACTGTAAAATTAGAAAATAGTACTCTTTCTTATACTAGTATCAATGGCTTGCATCTCAATCTTTCTAAACATGTATTAAAGGTTGTGGCATCTTTTTTTCCCATCTATGAATTTGTTAAAGCTGTAGGTGGAGAGAGAGTTCACGCCTCTGTTCTTATTCCAATTGGCTCAGAACCTCACGATTTTGACCCAACAATTCAGGAGATTAGTAATGCTCAAAATGCAGATATGGTGGTATACAATGGTGCAGGTATGGAATCTGTTTGGATAAACAAAGTAAATCCAAAATTTGCAGTAGATACCAGCCAAGGTTTAAACCTTACTTTAAACAACGATAAAGAAGCAAATACAGGCATTGATCCTCATATATGGCTTGATCCTATCCTTGCAGAGCATCAGGTAAACACGATACGCGATGGCTTGATAAAAATAGATCCTGATAACGCTAACTATTATAAATCCAATGCTCAAAAGCTTAACACACAACTTGCTTCATTAGATTCTACAATTAAAGCAGGATTATCCAGCTGCAATAAAAAAGATTTCATTTCGTTTCATAATGCTTTTACTTATTTTGCAAAACGATATGGTTTAACCCAACATGCTATTCAGGGTCTATCACCCGAGGGTGAAATACTTCCACAAAAGATACAGGATATAATTCAATTAGCAAATAGGCTTGGAATTAATATAATCTATTCTGAAGATTTAATTGATCCTCGTGGGGTACAGATCATAGCTGATGAAATCCCTAACGGTAAGGTTTTGATACTAAGTCCAATAGAAGGAATCAAACCTGCAGAACAGCAAGCTGGAACAGGATATTTAGATAAAATGAAACAGGACCTTGCAAATCTTGAAGTGGGTTTACAATGCAAAAGCAGCGATCAAAACAAAACAGCAGTATCTTAGATAATCATAATTATAACTATGATAATAATGGTGTAATTTGGGATGATGAATTAAGTGGAGGTAATTCAAAACAAAAGGAGACTATTGTATATCTAAATAATATATCTTTTAGATAAGATCACATTTCTATCTCTCA
Organism: Candidatus Nitrosocosmicus sp.; assembly: GCA_051955655.1. Classification (GTDB taxonomy): domain Archaea; phylum Thermoproteota; class Nitrososphaeria; order Nitrososphaerales; family Nitrososphaeraceae; genus Nitrosocosmicus. The sequence goes on from JBQCGN010000327.1 coordinate 7,123, forward strand.
TTTCCTTGGGTAACATGTCTTTTACCGTTTCTGGAGATATTGCGAATAGTTGGTCTAAATGGTGTGGAAAATACTACCTAATTTTGATGTATTTTAGGATTACAAAATGGGTATTCCGGAAACATTCTTTTGTTTTATCGAGATATTCACAAAAACAAGTTATAAATCCCTAAAACAAGGGATTCCTGAAATCATTAAGGAAATTATATCATTAATGCCCCCGCACTAAAAAAGGGGCATATATTTTCTTAAAATTTCAAAATAACTTTAGAGTGAACAGAAGAATAATATAGTCATTATAAAGATCTTATCGAACAAGATAGATAAAGCTATTTAAGCAATAGGAATATTGAAGTTAAAAGATAATCGTATAGGAAAACTATCAGGCTGAAAGCAAGAGTCCTTTTTATCAAAGCACTTGTAAATAATCCTAAATTGTTAATGTTTGACGAACCCACGACAGGAATTGCTTAAAATGCTAGAATAAAATCCCATGATTTCCTTCAAAGTTAAAAGTTTAATTACGTGTATATTATATGGTCATCATCTCATAATTTGAATGCCGTAAGCAAATTTGCAAACAAAGTTATGTGTATCAACAAAAGGATG
>JBQCGN010000328.1:0-2750 GCA_051955655.1 Candidatus Nitrosocosmicus sp.
AAAAAGTATCAGCCAATCATTATTAGTTCAAAGAGAACAGCGTCAAGAAATATCTGTAAAATCAGCAGCCAATAACATAAACTCTGATCTTAAATTAGTAGAATCTACCCTAAAAGGTTTAAGCGATTCAAAGTACATGCAAAACGGTTTATTTTCAAACAATATAAACATGCAGATCTTAAATGAAAGTTATCATCAAATTAATTCAATAATAGACAATCTATTCCTTCTAGACCAAAATGGAATAATCATACAAAACATGGTTCCAAATGGAGAAAACAGATGTATTGGATCAAATCTTGCAGCTAATTCTAACTGGGTTATTGAAACTATGAAATATCATAATCCAGTTATTTCAGGATATTATATAGGGTTAGATGGAAAACTACGGTTTGGTATAACAAATCCAATAATAAACAGGGAAACAGGAAATTTGATAGGAATGGTAGGAGCGATAGTCCCCGTTGAAAAGTTTTTTTCAAAATATGGAAATATCTATGACATTAACTCAGAATTTATAAGCGTTTATGATAATAAGGGAAATATTCTTGTTACACCTAGAGCTGTTTTTATAGGAAAGAACGTCTTTTCTCAACAAGTGCAACAGTTTGCAAATCATGATCCGATTTTTAATAGAATAATAAATAATATATTAAATGGAAAGCCAGACTCTGGAACATATTTTATTAAAGGAATAGAATATCTAAATACAGGTTATCCTGTTTTTCATAACAACAAAACAATATTTTCTATAGCCATAGTAACCCCAACATCAACTATTCTATCTTCTATCAATAAACAGCTAATTACTCAATCATTTGAAATATTTTTAATTTTAGCAATAATCACTTGTGCAATAATTATACTGTTAATATTGATATATAATTGGCAAAGAGACTTACAAAGAGCGGTCGCCAAAAGAACATCGGATCTTGCCGAATCAAATAACAGATTAGAAATTATGAATGAAAAACTAATAACAAGCGAAAGAGTAAAAGAAGAATTTATATCGATGATAAGTCACGAGTTGAGAACTCCTCTCACACCGATAAAAGGTTTTTCTCAAATGCTTTTAGAACCACAATACATGGGGGGAGCCTCATTAAATAAGAAGCAAGAAAAAGCAGTCACTTCAATAATTTCAAACGTTTCCCTCCTTGAAAGACTGATAGAAGATGTTTTGGATACATATAAAATTGATTTAAATAGATTAAAAATAAACAAAATCAACACAAGTATTGAGCAATTGATAAAGCGCAATTTAATTAATTTTGTATATCTTGCTCATGAAAAAGGCATAGTTATTGAAGCAGATATAAAAACAAAGAAAAGTACACGAGTGCATTGCGATGTCAATAGAATAGATCAAGTTTTTGGTAATTTAATTAATAATTCTATTGATTTTGTCCCATCTAAAAATGGTAAAATAACATTAAGAGCTGAATATAGTGAGGAGTCAAATTTTAAAGATGTAAATGACACCAAATATGTAACATTTACTGTTGAAGATAATGGTTACGGAATACCAAATGACAAGATAGATAGTTTATTTAAAAAGTTCTATCAAATCGATACAAGTATTACAAGAAAACACGGGGGAACTGGATTAGGGCTTGTTATTTGTAAAGGAATAATAGAAGCTCACGGCGGGAGGATATGGTTTGATAAAAATTATACTAAAGGTGCAGCAGTCAAATTCACTCTTCCTATCGTAGAAGAAGCAGCAAATACACCAACATCAATTGCATAGGGCCATCAAAGTAAAATCGGTTAAAAATTCTATAGTTATAGAAATGTAAAATGAATAAAAGCCCAAAATAATAAAATCGAAGGAGCAGAGTTTGCTTAATATAGCACTATCCGAATTCAATACATATTGAATCAAAATTCAAATACAATTTCTTAAAAAAAACCACTTGTGATACTGTTTGAAAAGCAAATAATTAAAAAAATACAAGATAATTATACTAAATGCTCATTATAAAGGAAGAGCCCAATATCCTTTAATTTCTTTTTTCAAATAATCATAAAAAATTAATTAGCAATTTAAATATCACATCAAGTAACAACACAAATAATTATATTTTTAAGCTATAGCAATCATAATACAACATCTATTGAAAAGACCAAGAATCGTAGTAGCAGGTGCAACAAGTGGAGTGGGAAAAACTACCATTACTATGGCAATAATATTTGGTTTGCAACAGAAAGGTTTTACAGTTCAACCATTTAAAATCGGACCTGATTATATCGATCCTTCGTATCATAATTCACTTGCAAAAAAAAATTCAAAGAATTTAGATGTATGGTTAATGGGCAAGCAAGGAATAATTGAATCATTTTTTAAAGCAACAGAGGATTCAGATTTTGCGGTTTTAGAAGGAGTGATGGGGTTGTTTGACGGTTTATCAGGTAAAAATAATTTTGCTAGTACAGCACATGTAGCATCAATACTCAATGCTCCAATAATTTTGGTAGTAGATGCCAGAAAAACTGCACGATCATTGGCAGCTTTAACTTTAGGTTTTATTAAATTCGATAAAAAAATAGAAATATCAGGAATAATAGTAAACCACATTGCAAGTGAAAGACATTTAAAATATATTAAGGAAGCATTTCAGTCAAAGATCAAAGTCCCAATAATAGGCACGGTATTCAATAACAAAGATAAAAAACTTCAAGAAAGGCATCTAGGGCTCATACCCACTAAAGAACTAGAACCAAAGACAGTAAAAAGTATGATTGAAAAT
>JBQCGN010000329.1:0-3001 GCA_051955655.1 Candidatus Nitrosocosmicus sp.
CTGAATTTGATTTGAATGCAATAATTTATTATCAAAATAAAAAAGTAGACTAAAATTTTGATTATTTGAGGTCATTCTTAAATAAAAGTTTAACTTATTAAACAAACTGTTTGGCAAAATCTGATAATAGTTTTCTTCCAAGCGGTGGTGGTGGTAGTGGTGATGAAATAACTGAAATAATATATGATTTGAAAACTGCAATATCTTGTGGAGTAAAATTTATACAGAACGCCAAAGGAAAAATGGATATTCTTTGTGATAAGAGTGGACCTTCGCTTATCTTAAAATATGATATTTATAAGGATAACTATGCTGCAGCAAAAAAAAGAGGAGTGAAAATAAGATTTATTACGGAAATTACAAATGACAATATTCATTACTGCAAAGAACTAAAAGAATTTGTTAGCGAACTAAGACACCTTGACGGACTCAAAGGAACCATATCTGTAAATGAATTAGAGTTTATAGGTACAACAACTTGGAGTGAAAATCATCTTTTAAATCCTGCGATATATAGTAATTCAAAGCAAGTTGTAGAGCAGCAACAATACATTTTCGATACATTTTGGAAAAAAGCATCACCTGCAGAACAAAAAATATTGGAAATTGATGAGGGAATTGAACCAGAAGTCATGGAAACAAGCTTTAGCAATACAAATGATATTCAAGATAAAGTATTTAGTATTTTAAATTCTGCCAATATGGAGATTCTTGTTTTATTTGCAACATCCAATGCATTTCACAGGCAAGCAAATGGCGGCTCATTCAAAAAACTAATAGAAGTAACAAAAAGAAAACCCTGGATGTCCGTTAAAATATTGACGCCAAAAGACAAAGTTATAGAAAAAATAATCGACGATCTCTATGCTTTTAACCTCAATGTGAGGATCATTGAACCAATTTCACAGGTGTCTATTTTAATAGTGGATAGAAAACATGCCCTTGTTGCAGAATTAAAGGAAGATTCAAGGCAAATACTAACAGAACAAACAACGGGCTTTGTCACCTATTCCAATAGCCCGCCGACAGTATTAACATATTCATCAATATTTGATAGTTTATGGACGCAAACAGAAATGTACAAGCAATTACAAGTGCAAGATAAAATACAAAAAGAATTCATCAATACTGCTGCTCATGAACTTCGAACTCCGATACAGCCAATTATTGGCATGGTCGATTTGATTAAAAAAGATATAAAAAATGAAAAATATTTAGAGTTTCTTGAAGTTATAAGTAGAAATGCAAAGAGATTAAAAAAACTCTCTGAAGATATCCTCGATACAACAAGAATTGAAAATAATTTCTTTAGCCCAATAAAAGAGTATTTTGAATTAAATCAGGTTATTATAGATACCATCAATAGCCTCAAAAACGAAATTAACAATAAAAGTATCAAGATAGAATATATTTTATATAAAAATATAAGAATCTATGCAGATAAGGCTGGTATAAATCGAGTCCTTTCTAATTTAGTTGGCAATTCTATCAAGTTTAATCCTCAAGGTGGTAATATAAATATAGATGTTGAAAAAAAAGAAATTTCCAGTGTTAAAGAAAAGAACGATATTCATAAAAATAAAAAAATTGAAATTATCATTATCAGTGTAAAAGACACGGGTACAGGAATACAACAAGAAATATTTCCAAATTTGTTTGCAAAATTCACTACAACGTCATTTCAAGGCATCGGTCTAGGATTATTTATCTCAAAAAATATAGTTGAAGCCCATGGTGGTAAAATATGGGCTAAAAACAATAAAGACGGCAAAGGAGCTACCTTTTCGTTTTCCCTGCCTTTAACATCATCGTCGTAGTTAAATTAAATTTGCTTTACTTTTAAAATGTAATAAAATCAATTACCTCTAAAGATTAAACTATAGAATCAAAATCAAAAAAAACCAGTCACGTCATAGACTATTCTAGATTTCAGACGTTAAGAGGTAGGAGAGGGAATGGATATGGATATTCAATAGGGTTTAAAATGATGTGTATAGATTTCTATCATTATGATTTGTCTGGTTTGGCTAAATTAAAAAATATAAATAATAATCCCATTATGGTTTTCTATTTTAAAAAATAAAGGTTGTTAAATAGAACAAAATCAGAATACTGTGTATTGTTTGCAGATATTCTAAAATTAACATATAGAAACATTGTAGCATCTGTTGATAAAGTGTTTTTAATCTGGCAAATCGTTTTTCCAGTGTTTTACATATTTATTTCAGGATATTCTTATGCAGGACTTATTGGCAACCAGGGGGTTAGACTGGGAGATATTTTTGTTTCATATCCTGCATTCTTAGCTGTTGGCATGATTGGATTTAATGTAATGAACAGCAGTACAGTGGCAGGAAGCATAATATGGAACGATAAAAGAAATGGCATGTTCCAGCAGATTCTTGTAATGCCTTTTACAAAGATTCAGTACATAATCAGCAATCTTGTCACAATAATGATTATGGGACTGGCAAGCGGTACCATAATACTTTTGGTTGGGTTACCAACTTTGATAGGCAATGCACATCCCACAATTTGGACAAGCCTCTATACCATTTTTTCCATAATTATTGGTTCTATATTTTTTGGCTCATTTACCATAATAATTTCTACGAGGTTAAAGAGCAATGAAGGATTTACTGTAATCAGTAATGGCATTTTCTTATTTTTTGCCTTTGCTAGCTCTACCTTTTATCCAGCATCCCAGGTTGCAGAGCCTTTGAAAACAGCTTTTTACATCAATCCCTTAACTTATATAGTTGATATTACAAGAGCCGGTATATATTCACAAATCAGTTCATTTACAAATCTGGAAGTCATTGTTATTTCATTGATTTCTGCAGTAGCCTTTCTTGCTGCTTCAATATCCATGTTAAAAGTCAAAGTTTGAAAATAGAAAAATATGCAATAGTAGTAGTAGTAGTAGTAGTAGTAGTAGTTTATCTTTTTTTTTCATTAACCATATCTAAAAATACCTCTTCTAAAGACGGCGATTTAATTA
>JBQCGN010000330.1:0-3148 GCA_051955655.1 Candidatus Nitrosocosmicus sp.
ATTAGCTCTTTGAATTTTTTTAAAATGATATCAAATCTTCCTTCACAAAAGCTTTGCAATGGATCAACAAAGCTTTTAGATATTTGTTGAGATTGAATAAGGGGCTTGAGATCTAGATCAAGTCCTATATCCAAATTACTTCCATATTCATTTTCCTTATAAAGAGAATATACATTTTCTAATTCATTATGATTCTTTAAGAATATTTTTCCTTTATCAAAGATATTCCAACAAAAATCATTTTTACCAAATAAAAAGTCATTTTTAATCTTTTGGAAAGCAAAATCAGTTAATAATATTTGATTTGGTCTTGCAAGATCCATTATCCTTTTTGATATTACCAATTCATGGCCCCATGGCGCTAGTTCTTTATGTACCCCATCTTTAAATGATAAAAAAGATCCTGAACCAATGCCTATTCTTACAAAAATTTTTTCATGCTCTTTGATATGAATATTATAGTTATTTAATTTTTCATGGATATTGATAGATAAATTTATCGCAAAAGTATATTCAAAAAAGACAATTAGCATTCCATCACCTGTGAATGATTTATAGATTTCAGGATGATCATGATCATTTAAATAACTTTCAATTATACTTTTTAATATTTTAATTTTTTCTAATTGACATGAAATTGACAGATTAGGATTTGACGCACCTACAATATCTATAAAAAAATACCATCCCTGATCCCCATTTCCTAGATTATCTTCAAACATACTATTTAGTTATTTATTTTGTATTTCATTTTCTTTCATATAAACTGTTAAAAAGATAAAATATTTGACCGAAGTATAGCGATTTCTATCAATCCTAAGATATATCTTATATTACAATATAGGGGAATGTCTAATCCAAAATTAATGTGTAATTAATCCAAATGGTAATGGAATTTATAATTTTTGTTTAACCAATTAAAAAAGATCACTGTTATCTTATGTAAGAATTCAAAATACCGATTTAATAAATTCTCAAAATAATTAAAATTTATTCAAAATCAATTCTTTTTATATGTTCATTGTATAAGGTCAAGAGTAATATTTTTATTAACAATTAATTTTTATAAATTAGAGACATTTATCTTCGATTTCAACAACATAGAATTAATATTGTTTTAGAAGGTTAAACAAGTTCTCATGATTCATTAATTTATATTAAAGCATATTTGATATTATTTTAATAAAACCATACAGGATAAATATTTTAAATGCCAAGATAAATCATTATACCAATTTGTCTCTTGTTAGTATTATTATGGGTAGCGAGTCTGATTTACCCATTATGAAAGAAGCCTCAGAAGTTTTGAACAACCTTGAAATACCATATGAAATTAAAATTGTATCTGCCCATAGAACACCTCAATATATGTTTGATTTTGCTCTAAATGCTGAAAGTAGAGGTATCAAGGTGATAATTGCAGGTGCAGGCGGATCTGCCCATTTACCAGGAATGGTTGCGTCATTAACTACGTTACCGGTAATAGGAGTACCAATCAAGTCATCATCATCAATAATCGGAATAGACTCATTATTATCAATAGTACAAATGCCTCCAGGAATACCTGTTGCAACTATGGCTATCAATGGTGCTAAAAATGCAGGTATTTTGGCGGGATTAATTCTATCTCTAAATTCAGAAAAACTAAGATCCAAAATAAAACAATTCAAAAAACAAATAGAAGAAAAAGTATTATCAAAAGATAAAGATTTAGAAAGTCAGATTTTTGAAACTAAATCAAAAGATACAAACCATGAGAATAAAAACTAGCGATATACTAAATGAAAATAATAGATAAATAATTAAAATAACAGATAGAAAATATTGAAAAAAGAAATAGCATTAATTGGCTGTGGCGCAATAGGTAATGAATTAGCTCAAAGCATAGATAATAATGTAATTCCAAACTGCTCATTATCCATAATTTTTGACATAGATTACAATAAATTAAAATATACTAGTGAAAAGTTAAAAAATAAACCTACTCTATTTAACAATTTTTTAGAGTTCATAAACTCCACTCAATTTGAAAAAATTGATCTTGTTATTGAAGCAGCATCCATAAATGCGGCATCCAATTATGTAATAGATGTTCTTAAAAAAGGGAAAAATATGCTTATTATGAGTATTGGAGTTTTTTCGGACCATAAATTTAACAAAGAGATTATTGAAATATTAGAAAGAAATTCTAATAATGTTTTCTTACCATCAGGTGCAATAGGAGGAATAGACATTATAAGAAGCATAAAAAACCATATAGAATCAATTACATTGACGACAACAAAGAACAATAAAGCATTAAAGGGTGCTCCTTTTTTTAAAAACAACAATATTGACATAGATAATATAAATATGAAACAAGTTATCTTTGAGGGAAACGCGCATGATGCCATACAACAATTTCCTTCCAATGTCAATGTCTCGGCATTAGTTAGTTTAGCAGGTATTGGATTTAAAAGGACTAATGTAAAAATAGTAGTTGATCCAGATGAGTTAAACAACACTCATGAGTTAAATATTAAATGGAAATTTGGCGATGTATTAATTAAAATTAGCAACAAACCTAGTTTAGATAATCCTAAAACAAGTTATTTAGCAACATTATCTGCATTAGAATGTTTGCGGTCCATATATACCCACGATATAAAAATCGGATCATAAACAATACGTGTAATCATTTTATAACTATTAGAGATGTATATCCTCGACTATCCATAATGACGTCGTTTTCTAATTCCTCCACCTTTATTGTTATAGATATAACATCAATTGTATCATAGCTTTTAGGTTTTAATAATATATAATCATCCAGTAAATCAGACGGTTCAAAACTAGTATTACTATAATTAATATCTATAATATTGCTCGAACCTATCAAAAAAGTGTTATTCTTATCATAGTTGCAAATTCTTACTTGCCGCCCTGTTCTTGGAAAAGCCTTAATACTCAATTTTATTGAGCCTTTTTCTTGAAGTATATACCTATTATAACCATTTACATATATATCGAATTTAAATGGATATCCGGCAGTATTTTCCGCCATTTTATTTATGCCATCATTCATTATTATATCAATTTTCTTTATTGTATCTCCAAATTTAAAAATAAAATCATTACTCGATTTTACTATTTCATCAATTTTTGTTTT
>JBQCGN010000331.1:0-2532 GCA_051955655.1 Candidatus Nitrosocosmicus sp.
TTTTTATTTCTTCATATATCTTTGTTTGTCTCCAAAGGCTATTAAAGATGGATACATAAGATAAAGCTGCAGATTTTCCTTCAATAAATATTGTCAAACCTATAGAACTGGGATAATCTTTCTTTGAATCATCTTTCACTTCATTAATCAAAACTTTTTCTTTATCTATTACTGTAATTCCTATAAAGGGATCATAGGTAGCATGAAAACCCCTAAACTCTATATTGGGATATTTTGATTGAAGTTCATATATTTTATATTGTAATTTTGAGTTTGATGGTATTATAACTCTAATTTTTATTCTTTTGAATGTTAACCTCTGCAAAATATCAAAATGATTATTGCTCTCAATTCTATCTATAGAGTTTATAGAAGAAAGTATTAGTAATATCTCCTTTTTTGCGAAATTGATTTTTTCTGCAATCAAATTTATAGATTCTTTAGGATTTGATATCACATCTATCTCTATGTGATGACCTTCTTCAATATCGTTTAATCTGGTATGTATATCAATTCCTTTTTTCCATAGGTTTTCAAATAGATCATCATAGTAGCTTAGGTATGATTTGTCATTACTAATCAAAATACTGTGTTCTCTTGTTCCTTTTTCTTCAATTTTTCCGATGGGAAAGAGAAATGCTTTGTCACTTAGGGAAAAGCTATTAGTCAATAGTTCTTTAATGTGTCTAACCTCTATGCCCTTTTCAATGTATGACTTTACTAATTCTATGTCTTTTTTATTGTTTAAAGATGTAATCCATCTTATTCCCTTATGATTTCCTTGCCTATATCTTTCCAATATTTCTTGATGGAAATTTAAAAAATTATTATTGATTATTTTTATGGCTTCTATGGGTGAACAAAACTTTAGATGATTCGAGTTTTGATAAAAGTCTACTGCGACTTTGAAAATGTCTTGTTGATTTTCTAAGACTTTTGTTTTTGCTATAGATTGATTCAGTGTGATTGGATGCAGAATTTCTTTTCCATTCTGGGTTGTTCCAATGCCATTTTCGTTTATATATTGATATTCTAGTGTAGACCTGTCCCATAGCAAATCAAATAGAATCTTTTGTTGTTTCACAAATGATTTTACATTATTAACTATTAGCTGTGGTGATAATCGCTGCTGCGATTTAGTTCTTTGAACAACATGTATATTAGTATATGTTACTTCATTAATAAAAAAACTAGTTTCAATTATGTCTGAATATCGTATTTCATCTAATAAAGGTATTAACTTTTTCAAATAATTGGTATTCTCTTTGGTATTATCAATAATACACCTTGATTTTATTTTTCTATTTTTTTAATTTCTTTTATGGTATTTACCAAAATCTCAATTGTAAACGATATGGATGAGTTATTTGTAATTTTGATACAGATGTCAATTTGCTCCCTTGTTTTACGTATCTCTTGGATTAACCTTACCGAGATTTTTTCCCTATCATGAATGTCTTCTGTTGATTTATCGATAGGAGATTTAGAATCGGTCATCCATACCAATAATATTGAAATTAATGAAATAATATATAAACCAAAATTTTTAGGATTGGTATTACAATATCTTATAATTTCTTTTTATCATTTTCAATTTCAACCATATATATTATCAAATTAAAAGTAAATCTGAGCATTGATTTTTTTAACAAATGTGTGAGAAAAAAATATGTTTGTAAAATTTAATTTATGTTGTTATTTTAATTTAACTCCATGCTAGAGAAGTAATATTCTATCATTCATTTTCGGGACAAGATAAGGCTGTTGAGAAAATAAGCGGAACGAAGAAGATGCTGATGATTGTGCAAAAGCAATTCGATTGTTGCTTGTGTATCAAAATAAATAATCTACAAAAACAAAAACTGAATTTACTTGTGGATTGAAACTAAAGTAAGATACCCTAATGCCTTTAATAATAAATGGACTGGAGTCTAATCTTATTATTATTGTTTTATCAATAAGCCTAATTCGTTATATAATTAAATATTTTTTCATCTATAGTGTTTTATTTGAATATTGACCCGTTGCTATGGCACGAGTAGGATATGCGGCAAAAATGACACATAACTAAATATTTACAATTATATTAAAAAAAGTTCTTTAATAAAACTGTCTTTATTTTATTTATCATGAAAGAATAAAATAAGAATTCAGTGATTTGAAGGTCATATATTAGAGAAGTTAATTAATAAAAATATCCTAACAATGTTACCAAACAAATTGCTTTATCAGATAATAATTCTTATACGATCTTTATAAAACATACAAAGATGCCTGGCAGTGGTTTTTATAGATATGATTGTGAAGGTCTGGTCTATCCAAATTGAATATAGATAAATCATCCGTCGTTGTAACACATAATATCACAATTTTGAATATGGATTATGATCCAAAAGTTTAAGAATATCTATATTAATTGTCTAACATGATTGAAATATCAGTTATAAAAATGTTTGCAATAGCAATATCACTCGGATTGACATTTTGTCTGTCTTACATAACCTATCAAAGTGCTTCTGCTATTGAACCAGT
>JBQCGN010000332.1:0-3708 GCA_051955655.1 Candidatus Nitrosocosmicus sp.
TGAATATGTTTTATTTTAATTAATATTAAATATTATTATCTATTGTTTAGATAAAAAGTATTCTAAAAGATGCATAAGCATAATCAAAAGAAATAAAAATAAAACAATTATCTAAGATATTCTAATAGGGAGGAGTCGCGAAGCCTGGTCAAACGCGCAGGACTCAAGATCACAACAATGAGAAATCCCGTCTCTCAGGGGTTCGTGGGTTCGAATCCCACCTCCTCCACTGCATACTCTGTCATAACACTTACTCATGCTTCCCTGTAGTACAGAGACAAAAAATACAAAAAAATAATAATTATTGCCACCACAATTATGCACAGTATTTAAATTGAAATCATTTAATTATTTTTTTACCACATAAAAATCCAAAAATTTAAGATTGTTTTTCCCAAAAGATTTAGTCAGATAGAATTCTATTACTGCATAAAATCCAGGAAATGATTCCATTAGACCAATAAAAGGACAAAATATAAGCGTTTGAATGTGAAGTATTATGCGCTTAAAAAAACTCATTTTGGTATATCTAAGATTCAAGAAAAGCCCAATTTGATAAGACAATAACCAAATAATACTTGTGAATAATAATATCAATCCTAGTGAACTATCAAAGACCTGAATATCTGTCAATGGTTTAACAATATCATTAGGGGAATTAGATAGATGGTTCAACCTATCAATCCATATTGAAAAATCAATTCCCAAATTGTATGTCCAATCAAATCGTATATAGGAAAAAATACTAGAAACTTTTGGTATATTTATATAAAATGTCAAAATTAAAGAAATTATACCAGAGACAAAAGACAGAAAAAAAGAAGTGCATCTATAAATTAATCGGAATTTAAACCATTTAGAGAAATTCTCAATATTTTGCAAATTACCTATAATCCATCTTCTACGTTGCATAAAATGATCTTTTATATTTAGAGGCGGCTGTTCCAACAAAATACCTCCATGCCAACCCATAGAATTTTTGCCATATCTTCTATATACTTCATATCCAAATCTTTGATCTTCTGCCAAAATGGGTCCAAATTCCCAACCTATAAGATCTTCAACATCTGATCTAACCAACAGGTTACTGCCATGCATATGTATTGGCGGAGGATTATTCATATGAGTGACACATTCGAAACATCCAAAAGATCGAGGAGATTCTGCCAATGCAGTAATTCTATTGGCTACTTCGAATTTTAATGGATAAAAAATAGGTCCCTCTCCAGCAATACCACGTTGATCACGGATGAATTTTAACAATGAAAGTATAGTTTGGCGAACAACATAACTTTCATCATCCATATGGAAAATCCAATAATCAGAGGAATGCTGCTCATTTTTTCTCCGATATTCAACTGCAAATTGCAAAGCTCTCGCTTTTTTTATTGCATTAGGCTTAAACTTTTTGCTAACACAAATAACCTTACATAAAGAGTTATTCAAAGTTTTTGTATCATTATAATCTTCAGTTACAACATTTATTTCGAATCTATGATAGTTAATTCCACTACATGAGTCTATAATTGAATTGATTCCTCGTTTAACAACAGAGGTTTTTGTTGCAGAGCGAGTAGTTATTTGAAATATAATATAAGGATCGTTTTCAACCCTTTCCAAATCCTTTTCGATAAACCTTTTACTATTTTTAACAAATCTATAAAATAAAATAATTGCTTTAGGTATAAAAAAAATCCATAAAGCTGTAGCAATTAAAAGAGCCGGATTTGTAATCAATAAAATGATTATAACAATATCTTTTATAATAATTTACGTTTTATATTGAATGCGGTCAAATAAATAATAACAGCATACCTCTAGTATGTGATTAATATACTTTGAGTAAAAGAATATATAATAACTTATATAAGTAATAGAATAAGGAATAATAATTTATGCTTCCTGAAGGCAAACAAGGGAATTCAAAGCCAATAATTTGTGAATTTTGTAAAAGTGATGCCATAATTTTTGATACTGTTTCGTTTGAATATGTTTGTTCATCCTGTGGATGCGTCTCAAATCAGGATCCTAACTCAGAGTCGACAATAAACGGCAGAAATCATTCAGGATATGTAGATAGAACTAGAACCGGAATGCCCGAATCATTAGCTTCACACAATAAAGGTTTATCCACACTTATTGGGATAGGTGATACGGATGCAAGGGGCAAGGCTTTAGAACCATCACAAAAGAATAACATTCAAAGATTAAGAACTTGGAATAACAGGGCACAATTAAATGATTCCATATCAAGAAATCTTGAAAAAGCTTTAAAACTCTTAAGCAATTATGGAGATAAGTTATACCTAAGTCAAGCAGTAATTGAAGGAGCAGCATATATTTATAGAAAAGCAGCACTAAAAAAACTCGCTAAAGGTAGATCTACTTTAGGGTTGGTAGGTGCGGCTCTTTATGCTGCCTGTCGCGAAACTGCAACTCCTAAAACCATAACAGACATAGCAAATGCATGTAATATATCTACAAAGGATATTATGTCTCATTATAAATTAATTTTAAAAGAACTTTCATTGCAAATGCCAGTATTACAAGGTCCAGATTATGTAACATTAATCTGTAATAGGCTGCATATGAGTGAAAAAACAAAAAGAGAAGCATTGAGAATTTTCTCGATGGTTCAGCAAAACAGAATTTCAATAGGCAAGAATCCTCGAGCACTTGCTGGCTCAATAATTTACATAGCATCTCAAAATTGTAATGAATTCCTAAGACAGGTAGAAATTTGTCAAGTCGCAGAGATTTCAACAGTGTCATTAAGAAAAAGATGCAAGGAAATAAAAACTAGAATTGAAGTTTAAAAAGGAACAAATTTTGTCTATAAAATATGGACAAATCGTGGCAGCAATGAGCCATCATTATTTATATCTACGATATCTTTTCTAGATAATTTCAAGAATGAAGACTTAAATTTTGGATAAGGTTCATTTGATGAAAAAATTGTAAGAACTTTGCCATTATGAAGTAATTTATAACCATTACATGGTTCATGCCCCCTAAAAAGGAATTTACAACCTGTATTAGCTAACCAACAATCGGTTATAGGATTTCCAAAATACTTTCCCAATCCCCGGTTAGATAAGGTCCATGATTGATTTGAAGGGAGATCCCTTGGATCATTCCATAATATTTCTTCCATCAAACGGCGATTATTCGTGATATTGGACAAATAAAATTTATAATTTCGAAAAAAGAGACAATCCTCAATGACGGGAAAACCACCATGAGCTAAAAAAGAAAAACCAGTTATCTCGCACGATAAAAATAACGATTCAAAAAATGGCAGAACGTATAATTCGTAAAGATTTTTTGCTGAATCTCCAAATCTATCAAATAGTTTTTGATAAAAATCATAAGAAGAAAAGGGAAAGTGATTATATGCTTCATGATTCCCTCTTAGCATAAAAACATTTTTTTGATAATCGGTCCTTAATTTACATAAAAAAAGCAAAACTTCAATGGAATACATTCCTCTATCTATATAATCTCCAAGAAAAATTATAAGATTAGATGCATTTTTCAAATAAGTCGAGAAATCAATTTTTTCCATTATTTTTTCTAAAGTTAAAAAATCACCATGAATATCCCCTATAACTATCAAATTGTCAGGAACGTCTAAATTAATATAATCTCCAAATATTTTTCCATTCTTTATAAAAAATCCATTATGTCTTTGATCCATATGAATAAAAG
>JBQCGN010000333.1:0-5582 GCA_051955655.1 Candidatus Nitrosocosmicus sp.
AACATTCGTCAAAATTAATAGTAAAGTAATATAAAATAACCAGCATAGATATAGGAATAACGAGGATGTCGATTATCAACATCCTGGTAAATAATGCCGAATCAGCAAATAATATTAAATTGTTCCACGTATTAATATTACTTTTATAAAAGACTGTAGGCTTTGGCTTATGCCAACAAAGGTCTTGAGATAGCTTAACAGATCTCAATTCCAAGACCCAATACCTACAGACAAACTATTTGAACAATTTACTTTTTGTTGATTTTATTGTAATTACGATGATTTATAATTCTAAAGATAAATTCATAAATGTTTCCGATCCGTAATTTACCTGTAACTAAACGACGAATAAAACAATTAATTAAATTATTTCTTTTATTAAAATTTTTATTGCATCACTAATGGAAGACTGAAGGAAAATGTAGCTCCTCTTTGACCATCTTTATTGTTCTTGGCCCATATATTACCACCATGAGCTTCCATGATCCTTTTTGAGATATAAAGTCCCAAGCCTGTTCCTCCTTTTGATTTAGTTGTAAACTTTGAAAATAAATCATTAATAATTGATGAGTCTATACCCATGCCAGAATCTATAACATTAATAGACACATATCCTTCTTCTTCTTTTTTCTCTACTATAATTTTTATGATTCCTCCTCCTCCTCCTTCTTCTTCTTCTACTGAGGAAGATGTAAACTTGATGGCATTATTTAATAGATTGGATAAGACTTGGGTTATTCTTGTTCTATCTGCAAGAATGTATATCGGATTTATTTCTTTTTTGTTTAACCTTTCACCTTTTCCATATCCATATTTTTCGCTACTTCTATTGGGAAATGTAAATTCGTATTCTATTTTTACATTTTTACTTTCAGGTTGATTTTTATAGTCTTCAATTATATCTGAAAGCAGATCATTTAAGTTGAACACTTCCTTATCTAAATTAAGGTTATTGGTTTCTATTTTTGTAACATCTAGGATATCACTCGTTAGCTGAATCAATTTTCTTGCATTTCTGTTTATGATTTTTATTGTATTGTGCAACTCTTTTTCATCGGGAATATTTCTCATCAAAAGAGAAGATAATCCTAATATTGGTTGTATGGGATTTCTAAGTTCATGTGCTGCAATATGGACAAAATCTTTTTGTAGTTCCTCTGATTCTTTCAGTTTCTTTACCAGTTCTGATTGCTTCCAAAAAGTCTCAAAGATGGATACATAAGATAATACAGTTGCTCTACTGTTAGAGTAAGTTGCAAATCCCATCGAGTCAACAAAAGAGTCTTTTGTATCATCCTTTATTTCTATGACCAATGATTCATTCTTATCAATTATGGCAATAGTGGATTTTGTAGTTGAATCTGTTTCAATATTTCTCCATGTAATAGGTAACGAATAAAGAGTGAGAGACAATGATGTATTTTGTTCTTTTTGCTGATGTTTTATGGTTAGAGGATAATTATTTATTTGAGGTGCTAAGACTCTAATATTTATATTCTTATTAGTATCATTCTCTTCAAGCATTTCTTTTAATAAACCAAAAACTCCAGCATCAGCTTGATGGTTCATTGTATTAGCAGTGGGAATAATTAGCATAATCTCTTTTGTAGCAGCCCTTAAAAGACTTAGATATAGAGTTTGTATTTTAGTAGGATCAGTAATGGTCTCAATGACATCAGGTTTTATGCCCTCTTCAATTTCTTTAATTTTGTCTTCTATAGGAATTGCTTTATTCCACAAGTTCTCAAACATGTATTGCTGGGCTTCTACAAGTCCTTTAACGCTGGTCAGAATGGCTTGAGATAGCGGATCTTTTTCCTGTGATACACCATGAAGCATTACTTGATTTCCATCAACTATTCCAAAATTAGTTCTTATTCCATCTAGATGGCGATACTCGCCTACTTCCATCAGCTTTTTACAATAACAAATATTATTAGGTGTAACTTCTGTTACGCCTCTTATCTTTATCCCCTTTTCTTTGAGCAAGACCAAACCCGACCATATTGGTTCATAGAGAACCATTATAGCTGGACCTGTATTGTCTAAAGTGCCATCCAGACTTGCCTTTATTCGTGTATAAGCTTCTAATGTCCTTTTGATAATTATGTCATTACCATGTAATACTTCGGTTTTATTTGATTCTGGATATTCATTATCATAAAAAACCATCTGGATAACAAAATATCGATATGTCATCCTATATAAGCAAAACAATATACGTTAAAACCTATGATATTACAATCCATAAAGTCGTGCACATGCAAAAAAAGGCTAAAACATTTAGTTAAAGTGCCCATCTTGTAGTATAAAAATTTTAGATATACATTGATAAATAATAGAGGGATCAAAAATTTAGTATAAAAATAATTAACTGCATATTTCACAATTTTATTAATTATTATAAAAATTAAAACTCAAAATATTTGCAGATTTAATACTCTTAATTTAATTGGAAATATTTATAGCGCAAAGAAATCGACAATAGGATAAGTGATAAATCTATTACTAAATCCCTTGGCAAAAACCTACAGCAGTATTATTCTTTCTACAATTTTCACAAGAAATTAATTCTTATTTATTAACGATTTTGCTTTAACTTTCAGAATCTATATTTGCGGTCAGTGACATTATAGATTTGTTTTTATAAATAATTTATATATCATGGAAGGAATAGTTAAATTTGACAATAAGAAAAATTTTTAGATTTGAAATTATCAACCTGAAAGTAAAAAGTAAGGAAATATTGAATTTATTGATAATTTATCAAATAAGTAGTTTGCTTTTATTTAGATCTCCTAATTGTTTCCAATTAAGGAAATCTATTGTTCTCTCTATCAAGACATAATTCAAAATACCTAGTTACATGCACGGCAATATTTTGAACAAGATATTTGCCCATAGATGCTACTTTTGCAAATCCTTATCTATTGTTCTTATTTGATATAATTTGTAATTTGTTGGTGCAGTGGATTTTATCTTTTTAACGAGACTTCTCCTAATGCTTTATTTCCTTTGTCATTTGTTGTTGTTATTTTATAGTATTCCATATTTGCATGCATATTATTATATTTCTCTTAGAATTTTTCAACTATCCATACAAAGAATCGTTATAGAATTTCTTTGATGTTTGTATATCGTCCGGAGGAATTTCAAAATAGACTATTTTTGGCATTTAAAATAGCTCCTCAATTTCTGTTAAATTTTGATTGTTTAACTTAAAAATATATAGAATATAATTAAAAGTATGTGAGAATTAAATTATAGTTATTTTAAAAGAAAGAATATTTCTCCATTAAGATAAGCCATAAATGCTATCAGCATAATTCTTATATTTTAATTCTCTTTATAGTTACTATATTGGCACAGCGGCTTCAGACTATCGAACAAGGAAATCATATAATTGCAGTCTATCCTAGCAGAGAGGAAAAATTCAATGAAGCCTTTGCATTCCTAAACGACGGTCTTGAGAGAAATGAGGTTGTAGTTATGACAACCACAGATCTGCCAAAAGATGAGATCCGTGCTAGGATGGAAAGTGAATGGCAATTAAATGTTGCTGAACTTGAATCCGTTGGAGATATTATTATCAGAACGACTGAAGAAGTTTATTTTCCTGATGGGATGCCCAACATTCAGCGAACAATTGCATTGTGGTCTACGTTAGTTGAAAACTGTCTTAGTAAAGGCAAGAGAGGAATGCGAGTATTTGGAGATATGGGTGCCTTTTTCAAAAGCGGGTTCACAAAAGAATTACTTGAATATGAATCATGTCTGGAGCAAAGATTTAACTTTCCTATTATTGGCATATGTGCATATGATTTCAACGATATCAATAATAATGTAACATTATAAAAAATAAAACAACTCCAGCAACACCATAACACTATTTGGATGGATGGTTACTGAATGCTTAATTGGTTAGTGGATAGATAATAGAAAACTGCCAACAAGGGGTTGTCAACTAAAGCAAATCTAAAAACTTAACTTTGGACTACGAGAATAAGTTATTATTATTGAGCTGCAGGAAAAATCATTCCAAATGAAGTTCCCTGAGTGCAGTCCTCGTAAACCCTGTTTCCTATCCAAATTTTGCCTTTATACCTTTCGACCAATGTCCTTACTATGGATAAACCTAATCCACTTCCCTCAGCTTTAGAATAAAATCTTTTGAACAATTCCTTTTTCATCGAGTCCGGTACTCCTTTACCATAGTCAGATACAGTTACCATCCAATATTTTATATTGCCAATATAATACTCTCTTATCAGAACATCAATTTTAACTTCCGACGTTTCTGTATACTTCAAACTGTTGGAAAATAAATTAACAAAAATTTCCTCAAGCAGTTCTTCTGCGATTATATTTATATTATTAGGATCAATATGATCGTCAATTACATTTAAAGAAAATCTAATTCTTTTACCTTGCGGATTGTTGTCATATAGTGTTTGCTCCAGAGTATTGAATGCATTATTGATAGCATTTGGAAGATTCTTTAGTATTAGTTTTAGATCCTTTTGTGTGTATAATCGTTCTAATCTACGTATATTATCTACTAGTGATTGACTTTTATCTAAGGCTTTTTTTGCAGTTGTAAGCGCCGAAACAATTCTTTCGCTATTCTGGGATAGGCTATTTGTGTCATTGTTATTTCTTTTTACTATGGAAGTTACAATATTCAAGTTACTTTGTATTATCTGATGATAATTTCCTATATCATGCGAGATTAAATCAAACAAAAGTTCAGAGTGCATTTTTTCCTTTGTGGTTTTATCATGATTTTCTTTTTCTTCCCATATGAGATCGAAACTATAAGCAGCATTTTTCACTATGGGAATGTCTTTTGAATATGCACAATTATCGAGAAAAAAAATAGTATCGCTGGCTTGGTTACAATGAAGGTGCATTTTACCTTTAATATTGACTGAAAAAGAAAAAATTTCTCGCTTGTCTCTGATAAAGAACAAGGAATTAGATGGAGTCAAAGGTAGTGATGGTTTTATTGATCTGTATCCGATATACGGTACCAAATGTTTATTTAGCCACGCGTTATCATCGTCAAATGGACATAATAATCTGATAATAATGTTCTTGGCTAATTTCTGGGTTATTATATCGTCAAATATCTTGTAATATGATAGGAATTGCATGCCTGCAATTCCTGGTAACAAAATGTCCATTTGGGATTCAACTGAATGTATAAATTCATATAACCTGTCTAGAAATTTTTTGTCTATTTTTGACGGATAATAATTATTGTTTTGATTTGTTATGTGCTCATTATGTTCACTCATTTCTTTTATTTACACTTGAAAATTGCAAATATATATTCAATATAGCGAATTATACAATTGTCAAGCCTATAAAATTATCTATAAGTTAAAATAAAAATAATTTGATGAAATATGAATATAATCATATTATTATACTATTATTTTTCATTTAACCATAGATCCGAATAGAACGATCAAGTTTATTTTTTATTCAATCATATCCGAATAGTGGAGATTTTTATTAATATGTTCTACATAAATTACATACAAAGGCAAAAGTTTAAAAATATATGTTGTAAAAATGGT
>JBQCGN010000334.1:0-2571 GCA_051955655.1 Candidatus Nitrosocosmicus sp.
AACATTGATTTATTAAAACAGGATAAAGAAATTGAGCAAGAAATAGAATCGGATCCAAGAAATGCTCTAAAGTATTTTGACAAATTGATTGAAATAAATTTATCAAACCTCGAACCCTACATAGTCGGCCCTCATACACCTGACCTTGCAAGACCTATTTCAGATATGGCTGAAGAAGTAAAAAAGAATAACTATTTAGATTCAATTTCTGTCAGTTTGATAGGAAGCTGTACAAATTCATCTTATGAGGATATGTCACGTGCAGCTGATATAGCTAAGCAGGCAAAAGAAAGAGGCATAAGAACAAAAATACCTTTACAAGTAACACCTGGTTCTGAACTTATTCGTGCAACTATAGAAAGAGATGGACAGATGCAACTTTTAAAAGATATTGGAGCTAATGTATTGGCAAATGCATGTGGTCCGTGCATTGGCCAGTGGAATAGGCCCGAATTGAAGAAAGGCGAACCAAACGTGATTGTTACTTCCTATAATAGGAACTTTCCAGGACGAAATGATGGGAGGCGAGAAACTATGAACTTTATTGGGAGCCCGGAACTTGTTATAGCTCTTGCTCTTGCAGGTAGGCTTTCTTTCAATCCACTTAAGGATTCGCTAATAGCAGAAGATGGATCTCCATTTAAACTATCGCCTCCCAAAACTGCTCCTGAAATACCCGCAATGGGGTTTAAAGAGGTGAACGATATCTTTGTTGAGCCCTCACATAATCCTGATGACATAGTGATAAAAATCAACAAAAACAGCAATAGACTGCAATTACTTCAACCATTCTCTAAATGGGATGGTAAAGATTTCGAACAACTATATGTACTTGCAAAAGTAAAAGGGAAGTGTACAACCGATCACATATCTCCTGCAGGTCCTTGGCTGATGTATAGAGGCCATTTGGATAAACTAAGCGATAATTTACTACTTGGCGCGGTAAATGCTTATTATGATGACAAAGTTGGAATAGGTAAAAACAATCTAAACTCCAAGATCGAATCATTTGCCCACATATCTAGGGAATATAAAGAAAAAGGTATAAAATGGATTATAATAGGGGATGAAAACTATGGAGAAGGCAGTAGTAGAGAACATGCAGCAATGACTCCTAGGTACCTTGGATGTGTAGCAGTTATTGCCAAGAGTTTTGCAAGAATACACGAAACTAATCTAAAAAAACAAGGAATTCTTGCGTTAACTTTTTCTGATCCCTTGGATTATGATAAAATTTTGGAAGATGATAGGATTAGCATAATCAATCTAAATGACCTTAAACCTAAATCTCCTGTTAATTGCATATTATACCATAAAGATGGAAATGTGGAAACAATCACCTTGGGGCATTCTTATAATGAATCTCAAATAGACTGGTTTCGTGCGGGTTCTGCCTTAAATATTCTCAGGTCAAATGAAGAAATAGGAAAAAGAGATAATGCTGAAGTAAAAATTTGTTAAATAATAACTTAAAAAATATATTTACATCTAATGGTATTTTTTTACTTTTAAATTAGATCAAGTCTGAATTTTGTCTATCTTAATTATTTTCAAATATTTTGGTAATAGATTTTCTGAAAGCAAAATACGATCTGATCCTTTATAAAACAAAATACCTTCTTGATATGCAGTCTTTGAATCTATCTTAATGATTGAAGGAACTTTATCTTTCCGTTTTCCTGTTTCTAGGGCAATATCCAAATCGACAGACAGATGCACATATTGACGCTGCATTCGAATTAAACCATTCCTCAATATAGAATTTAGATATCTTCGGGCAGTTCCATGATAAAGAACGTCAGGAGGCTTCACCACATCCATTTCTTTTATAAAGACAGTATGACCATAATTTGCCTTTATTTTATTATTGTAAATATCAAATCTTGCCTTTCTTTGTTTGGATACCATATTAAGCAGATCCTCTTTTTCCAAATCAATAATATCCCCAAAAGAACGTAATCCGCCTAAAACGTCATCCAGATTAGCCCAACCCTTTTCATCCAAGTATACCTTAAACCTTTTTGGATTGTGTCTGAGAATATAAGACAATCTTTTACTTATTAAATCAATTTTATTCGCCGATATCAATTTTTGATCTATCAAGCCCTCACATAAAATTTTCTATAATGTTTTGTACATTGAAATACCTGTTAATATGTTTTGAATATTAAGAACAATTTAAATTCTAATTGGATATTAATTCCTTATCAAATGCATTAAACTAATTAAAGAATTTACTAAAGAATCAAAGAAAACAGTTTTTCTTACAGTCGTATTATTTGGCTAACGCTTACCAATAGTATGATGGGATAATAAAATAGAGATTGTAATCTCTTGCCATCAGATTATTTTAAATACACCTCTAAAGATATCTCCGTTTAATTCCCATCGTTACACTCCAAGTCAAATAATAATTCTGTTCCAGTAGAAATAAATCGCAAATAAACATGATTTGGCAAATACATGGAACGCACTCTAAAGTACCCAGTAGTTGTTATTTGAGTAATCAAATAACAACTAATAAATATTAATCAGAGAGAAAAATTGAAGAAAATAAGTGCAAATATAACT
>JBQCGN010000335.1:0-6344 GCA_051955655.1 Candidatus Nitrosocosmicus sp.
CTTTTACATTTCTTTTCGGTTGTTTGAAAAATATTCATCAAATCACAATTTCGTTTCTTATTTATTGCTTGTATTTCCTATCCGATATTTTTTAAAACAGGAGTGCAAATGAGATCTAGTTTCAGAGACCTTATCGCCTATGATTGGATCTTTACCCATCCACTAATTGAAACCTAGGACTATTCTTAATATCCGAAAGCAATAATTCTATGAAAAGATGTTTCTCTTATTTGACATTCCTTATGCGAGGATAGGTCTCACTTTCATGAGTTCAGGGGTCTAGATCTGGAAATTTTCTGTAACATCTCTTATTTCTGTCTCTTTACCATTATTTTGATATATTGTTACTGTATTATCTTTTGGATATCCTCATTTTTATTCCTTTTTTTGGATTTAGTGTTATTCCTGGACTCATTTCTACTTTCTGATTTGGTTCTAACTTCAACGTAAAGTTGCTTGAAATCGTTGACATTAATAGTATTGCCTCTTGCCACGCAAAAGATTCTCCTATACATCCTCTAATTCCTCCTCCAAATGGGAAATAACTGAACCTAGGATTAGACCTCTTAAATTCATCAGTCCATCTTTCAGGATTAAATAGGTGGGGATCTTTGTAGAATCGATCATCATGATGGATAACATATTGGCTCATGATTATGGAGGCGCCTTTTGGAATGGTATATTTATCTATTTGATAATCTTCATCCGCAATTCTTCCAATACTCCATACGGGTGGATAAACACGAAGTGATTCTCTAATTACTTTTTCAACGAATTTGAATTTTGATAGATCTTCAATACGTGGAGTTTTAATTAATTTCTTTTCATTTTCTTTATTTTGAGAAATTACATTATCAATTTCTTCATGAATTTTTTTTTCTATTTGAGGGTATTGAGAAACTAGATAATATGTCCATGTCAATGCATTAGATGTTGTTTCATGGCCAGCTAGGAGCATCGTCAATACATTGTCTCTTATTTGTTTATCATCCATATCTTCTTCAGTACTTTCAGTTGCCAATCTGGATGATTTGTCTTTAATGACCGTTGATGGGGATTCTTGAGTTACATTGTTTTTTAATTTTTGAATGGAAATCTGGGCTTGCAATAGCCTTGTCAATAAATCATCTCCTGGTTTTAAATTATTTTCTAAACTTTTTCTCTTTTCTGATATTAATCTATACACAATTGAATCAATGGTTTTGACTGCCTCTCTGCTTTCAGCAACTTTTGGAAGAATTGGAACATGATCTAAAACTTGCCCAATTGGATGTTGCAATCTTTTAAAATATTTTTTTGAAACTTCAAATTCCTTTGAAAATTTCTGTGCTTCTTTTGATTCCATGTCATAGTCTAAAACGGATTTACAAATTATCTTTAAAGTAACTTTCATCATTTCTTTGTGAATATCCACAATTGATTGATCTTTCCATTCGGTACACAAAGCTTCACCCTGGTCGATCATTATTTTTCCATATGCAATTATTTTTTTTGGTAAAAATAAAGGCTGGATAATTTTTCTTTGATTATCGTGTTTTTTATCTTCACTTGTTACCAAACCCTCTCCAAGAAGTCTTTTAGCAGTTTGAAGCCTTTGACCTTTTTTAAAATTTTTATGATTGTAAATTAGAATTTTTTCAATG
Source organism: Candidatus Nitrosocosmicus sp. (assembly GCA_051955655.1). Lineage (GTDB taxonomy): Archaea > Thermoproteota > Nitrososphaeria > Nitrososphaerales > Nitrososphaeraceae > Nitrosocosmicus. Next base: position 1,644 of record JBQCGN010000335.1, read on the forward strand.
TATTGAGGATTGTTAATTAAATAGATGTGTTGCCTGCCTGCTTTAAAGTGAGATATTTCTCCATATTTTTTAGCAATATCTGTCAGTGTTTTTAGCGGATCTTTTATCAATTGATGAACATTTTTTAATGATTGTAATGATGAAGGGCCGGGTGGATAAATAGACTCTTCTTCTTCTTCTTGTTTTTGCGTCAATAAAAAAAAATAGAGGCGATAGTGTTTATAAGATTTAGATAGTCTTAATACATTAAATTGTTTTGTATAAATCGTGCAGATAAATTAAACTAAATATTTTGTTTTATTTTTTTGACTAAATAACAACGCTTTTTATTTGACTTTCATATTTTAAGAACAGCTTATTGTATACATGTTATTATTCCTTTTCCAGATTAGATGTATTTCATATATATAAAAATAATTTAACTACTCATTATCCATTTTTTATTGTTAGGTTTTTCCTTCATTATCAAATCCATATTTGTACTCTTGATAGGTATTATTAATTTATTTCATAGATAAACTTCATAATGTAATTGATGTATAAAGTATTGTGAATTAATTCTAGTATCTGTCTTATTATTGATTGTTATTTGATTTTGTTGTTTTACAATGTATCCAATAAAATGATATAATATTTCTACAAAATAAATTGTAATTAAATTATAGATTGACTCAAATGTCTAGAAAAATTATTAATCTTTACCATTAACGCAATTACTGCTTATTTTATATACTTATTGTATTTATACTAAATAGAGTCTTCCAATGAGAAAAAAAGGCAATACAGAAAAAAAAGATTTAAATCTTTTTTCTCCTACCTTGATAACAACTTATTCGGGAAGAGCTATAGATTTCATTACCTCTATAGAGCGCTTTCTTTATATCTTAATTCCTTTGCTTATAATATTTGCCTTAGTTATTTTATTTGATACCACTGCAATGAAAAATTATGTACAATTATTATCTGATGATATATTTGATCTTTTAGCTGTCGCGTTTACATTTATAATTATAGGAACGGTTATTTATATACTAAAGGTAATAATAAATATAAGAAAAAGGCTTGATAATTGGGCATATCTGTTTGAAAAGAGTTCTATTCGCACTTCAATAAGCATGAGTTTATCGAAAATAGGTCATGCCGAAATTTTGGATTCAATAGTTGATAGTATTGAGGAAATCGGATTTCCACTTAGCCAATATATATTAAACGATGCTATGAGCGTTAAAAGATTTACAAATCAAATCTTCCCTAATGATTTTGAATTTGATATACTTATCGATGAGGGTAGGATTGATGACTCTAAAGACAAAAACAATCACTTTAAAAGTAAAATAAATGAGTACGGATCGATAATTGTTAAAATCGTGGATGGACCAATAACAATAGATTCCAACACCGTGGAATCTTTCATTCAATCTATTTTAAGATATGTTAAAATTACAAACAAATTTGTAGGCTTGGCACTATTGATAGGTAACGAAGTTTCTACTGAAGCTATGGAATTGATTGCAAATTACTCCAATAAATCGATTGGTTATTTAATTGTAATTGATAAACCCATCATACTGGATCCTGTACATTAATTTCCTATAATTTTGTTTTTATTTATCTAATTTATTTACTGAACGGGAAAAATCCAAAAATGATTTTATCCATTTATAATACGCTTCTCTTCCATTTTCAGTTATCTTATAAAATGTTGAATTAGACGTCTTAATAGATTCAACTAAACCACTGTTTTCAAGCTCTTCCATCAAATCGTTTATTCGATCTGATCTCTGCTGCTTTATGCCTGGCAGTTTGTTAATAATGTGATATTTTGATATTGGTGTGTCTTTGGATGAAATACACAGATATTCCAATATAGATAGAATTGTATATTCGGGAGATAATCGTCTTTTTCTTTTAATCGCCATTATTGCTCTGCCTATTTTTATTTCATATTCTAACTTTTAATACTAGATTAAGTTTGTAAAACATAATTTTGTTTTGCTTTTAAGTAATTTATTTGAATCTGTGAATGGACTGTTGTATAACGTCTTTATTAAAACAGAAAAAAAGAATTCTTTGATTTAAGATTGGACGTAAAAATATAATAACCAAATAAATGACAATTTGTATATTCTTCTAAAGTATTTGACTGGAAACTGATATTTTGGCAGAATTGTTATTTCTAAAGTGGTCTACATCTTATTGATGTTCTAATGTTCAATGATTTTCTACAATCGATCGGTATTATTATTTTAAATTTATGGTGTAACAAATATTATTTTGATTGAAATATTCTAGGTTTAATTCGGTCATATTTGGATGGTTGGATCTAATTTATCTTTTTATTCTTGATATAATCTTTTGAATCCCTGAATAGATTCCTTTTTCTTTCCATAGGAAGACAGATGCTACTCCTACTCCTAATAATATACCTCCTATCACATCAAAGGGATAATGACCACCTACATATACTCTTGATATGCAAACGAGTGCAGCCTCTAAGGTAAAAATTAAAGATAGGGTCAATTTCTTTTTATTGTCTCTGAATAATGCTAAAGATACTGCTGCTGCTGCAGATACTATTAGAGCATGTCCAGATGGAAAAGAAAACTCTGAATCTGCGGGAATTAAAAAATCATTTGCAGGAATTATTGGTCTTGGTCTTTCAATAACTTGTTTTGCTATAGCGCCAATAGGGATAAGAACTATTATCACTAAAGATATAATAATTGCAGCCTTCTTGCCACTACTACCTCCCATAATGAATAAAAGAATAATTACTATTATCCAAAATACTTCTCTACCATAAAGGGAAAGGTATATCATAAATTGATTAATTGGTTTATAATGGGAGTTATTTAGAATCAAAAAGATTGTTTTGTCAATATTATTTGTTGAACTGATACTGGGATTTATTTTTGGTGATATGACTAATGATATAATAACAAATATAGATAAAAGGAAAATCGATGTTACAAGATATCTGTTTTGCAAATAATATCTATCAATTGGTATTGTTTTTTATTATATATATTAATGGGCATGGAATCTTGATTAAATTTGTCCTATTTTTACATGTTAACTTTTGTATTTGATTTAAGGTTATTGTAAAGAGTAAAAATTACTTTTGTAATCACCTTTTAATTTATTTGAATCTGTGAAAAAATCAATGAAATATGTATGAATATTTTTAATGAAAATACACAATACAAAAATAATACTTTCTGGCAATTATATTGTATCTTGAATGGTACCTAGCATAGCAGATCAGCTATTACGTATAGCAAAAGGGGAAATTCTTTCAGATGATTGGAGCAGAAAGATTTATTCTGTTGATGCAAGTCATTATTTTGTTAAGCCATCTGTTATTATATGTCCTTTAGATGAATATGATGTATCTAAAGTAATTCAATATGCTTATTCTAAAAATTTATCTATAACCGCAAGAGGTGCAGGCACAGGTCTTTTAGGACAATCCCTTAATGATCATGTCGTTTTTGACTTTACAAAACATATGAATAAAATCTTGGAAATTACTGAGGATTATGTTTTGGTTCAACCAGGTTTGGTTAAAGGGCTTTTGGATAAAGATCTATTAAAGAAAGGCAAGTTCCTTCCTCCTGATCCTGCAAGTAGCAGCTACTGTACAATAGGAGGCATGATAGCAAATAATTCAAGTGGTATTCATACCCTAGGTTATGGAAGTACAATAGATTTTTTGAATGCAGTAAATGTAGTATATTCTGATGGCAGATTGGGATCTTTTAGCGATATGGAAGCGAATCTATCTCATTCAGGTTTTAATGATGATAAGATTTCAAAACTATTTAAATTGATATCATCACAAATAGATTTGATAGAAAACAATTTTCCCAAAGTATCTAAAAACTCTTGTGGATATCGCCTCGATGCTCTTATAAATAATGGGAAATTCTTTCCTCATAAAATATTTGCCGCCTCTGAAGGTACTTTAGGTGTTGTAACTTCTGCAAAACTAAAAATTATGGATGTTCCTTTGTATAATTATACTATAGTGTTTGGTTTTAAGGATTTCCTTGATGCTATTTACGCAGTGCCTTTTATTTTAAAGTTCTCTCCAGTTGCATTGGAGCTGCTCGATCATACCATATTTTCTAATTTTGGCGAAGAAAATTATCCTATTATAAATAATAATCTTAAAGGTTGTTTGTTATTTGTTAAATTTTCAGGAGATAATCTTTTTAATATTGATCAAAAATTGTCTTTATGTAAAACCAAGATTTCTTCAATGTTTGATGTTACCTTGGAGGCTGTTACCGATGAAAAAAGCTCCACCAGGGTTTGGCAAGCAAGAAAGAGTGCTTTGAATAATGCCATGAAATTAACTGTAGGGAGCAGAAAACCAATTGGATTGATAGAGGATACCGTTGTACATCCTGAATATCTATATGATTACATGTGTTTTGTCCTGCAAAAATACCGCGACAACAAACTAAATTATGTTATGTATGGTCATGCGGGAAACGGCAATTTGCATACTAGGCCCATAATAGATACCATGTCCCAAGGTGAAATTGAATTAATTGATAATATTGCCCATGATGTATTTACTAAAGTAATTGAAATTGGTGGTACAATAACCGGTGAACATGGTGATGGTCTGTCAAGAACAAAATACATCGAAAATATGTATGGCCCTAGAGTGTCATCAGTCTTTCGAGACGTTAA
>JBQCGN010000336.1:0-8954 GCA_051955655.1 Candidatus Nitrosocosmicus sp.
AGACCATATAAACCAGCAAAGCATCGTCATACTGGGGAAATAGAACAAGAATTATCTTCTATCGTTAATAAAAAGGTTCACATCAGTATGACTCCCCACGCTGTTAATATGGTTAGAGGTATATTGACTACTAATCATGTTTTTTTGAATAAAACATCAAGCGAACTTGATTTATGGAAGGTTTATAGAAATTCATATAAAAATGAGATTTTTATTAGACTGATAAGAGATAAAAACGGGTTTTATAAATTTCCTGACCCAAAGTTTGTTATAGGATCAAACTTTTGTGATATTGGGTTTGATTTGGATGAAGATAATAATAGAGTTGTGTCTCTTTCAGCATCCGACAATTTAATGAAAGGCGCTGCAGGATCGGCTGTTCAAAACATGAACGTTATGCTTGGATACAATGAAATAACTGGATTAAATTTCACTCCTCTAACCCCTGTATGATTGTTGTAAAAATTGGTGGAAGTATTGTACAAGGATTACATTCTTCCATATTAGATGATTTTTTGGAATTAACAAAAAAAGAAAAAGTTGTTGTAGTCCATGGAGGTGGAAACGATGTAACAAGTGTTGCTAATTCGATGGGAAAAGAACAAAAATTTATTATTTCTCCTGAAGGAAAACGTAGTAGATATACCGATAGAGACACTTCAATAATTTATACAATGGTAATGTCTGGTAAAATCAATAAAAATATTACTTCATTGTTGTCAAGTAAAGGTTTGTTATCTGTAGGAATAACTGGAATAGATGGAGAAACTATTATAGCTGAGAGAAAAAAAAAATTAATTATTTTGAATGAAAAAGGTAGAAAAATGGTTATTGATGGAGGTTATACCGGGAAGGTATCTATGGTAAATCCTAAATTAATAAATATCCTATTAGAAAATGGATATATACCAGTAATTTCTCCTGTAGCATTAAGTGCGGAATATGAATTTTTAAATATTGATGGCGATAGGGCAGCTGCAAATATTGCCGGTGCATTGAAATCTGATGTTATAATATTTATTACAAATGTTAATGGTTTAATCTTAGAAGAAAAAGTAGTGGACCATCTGACATTTGAGGAAGCTAAGAATTTATTGCCCAAAATAGGGCCAGGTATGGAAAAAAAAATATTAGCCAGTACAGAAGCCTTAACATTGGGAGTAAAAGAATCAATAATAGCTTCAGGATCGGTAAAGAACCCTATTTTATCTGCACTTTCTCATAATAACTGCACGGTGATTACTAAATGAATTTTGTTATAAATGAAGAATATTATGTAGGAAATATTTATCAAAGATTTCCTGTCGATATTGAAAAGGGTAAAGGCTGTTTCTTGTGGGATAATAATGGTAGAGAATATATAGATTGCATGGGTGGATATGGGGTTGCGCTTGTTGGACACTGTAATAATCGAGTAGTAGAAGCAATAAAGAAGCAAGCAGAAATGCTTTTGACTTGTCACATGTCTTTATATAATGATTGCAGATTACAGTTTCTTGATAAATTATTTTCAATCACTCCAAGAAATCTTAACAAGGTCTTTTTTTCTAATAGTGGAGCTGAATCTGTTGAAGCAGCTATTAAATTCTCTAGAAAATATACCAACAAAACTGGCATTGCGGCATTAAACGGTGCTTATCATGGTAAAACTTTTGGAGCATTGTCTGTTACTTATAATGAAAAGTATCGAAAATCCTTTTTACCTTTGCTAAATGGCGTCCACTTCTTTTCATATAATGATATTGAAAAGCTTGAAGAAATGATTTGTGATGCGAAAAATAATATTGGAACAATAATTGCTGAACCTATCCAAGGCGAAACCGGTATAATTATTCCCCCATTAAATTTTTTAAAAAAACTTCGAGACTTATGTAATAAACATAATTTGGTACTGATTTTTGATGAAATTCAATCAGGATTAGGGAGGACTGGAAAAATGTGGGCAGCTCAACATTGGGATGTTGAACCTGATATCATGTGCTTAGCCAAAGGAATCGCTGGGGGAGTGCCTATGGGTATAACACTTTTACGTTCAGAGATTATCGATTGTATTAAAGTTGGCGAACATTCATCTACTTTTGCTGGTAATCCACTTGCTTGTGCTGCTGGATCAGCTACAATTGAATCAATAATTGAAGATAAATTAGTAGAAAATTCTGAAAAAATAGGCAAAGAATTTAAAGAAGGTTTGATGAATTTGAAAGAAAACCATAAGATAATTCGAGAAATAAGAGGATTGGGTATGATGCTAGGAGTTGAAATGAAATTTGATATCAAAGATATACTTTTTGATGGTATTAAAAATGGAATTTTATTGTTGTATTCGGGTAAAAATATAATAAGATTGCTTCCGCCTTTAGTAATGGAAGAAGACGTTGTTAAAAAAGCATTAAATTTAATTGATAAGTTAATCAGTCAAGAGGAGAAAAGAAGGAATGTTTGATGGTTTAAATTCGATAGATGAAAAAATAATCAAAATACTGAAAATCGATTCAAGAAAATCATTTGTAGATATAGCAAATGATATTGGAATGTCCGAATCGGCCGTAAGACGAAGAGTAAAAAATTTACAAGATAGCGGAGTAATTAAGAAATTCACTATCGACATGGGTCCTTCCAATAAAACAAGTGCTATAACTTTAATATCTGTAAATTCTACAGCAGATACGTCTAATGTTTCTGAACGTCTTTTACACCTCAAAGGCATTGAAGTCGTATATGAAATTACGGGTCAATATGATATTGCAACTATAATAAATGCACCAACAATATTAGAAATCAATTCTTATATTGATGAAATTCGAAAGATTGATGGTGTTTCTGATACCAATACTGTTATTATTCTTCGAACTTTGAGCAATTCAAATCCTATTTAGTTCTATTCATAAATATGATTTAAGCATAAAGTAGGCATATATATGATGGAATTAATTAGAAATAGATTTTTTCCTTATTAAAACGCTTTTTTTTGACTAAAACATTTATAAATAAAACGATTACAGTATTACTAATACATTATGTCACTAAAATCCGATGATCCCAATTACTTTGCACATTTATATAATGAATCGGATCGCGATAAAAAATATATCAGTATTTTGGATTCGACTTTAAGAGAGGGGGAACAACATCCTGGTGTTTTTTTTTCTAATAAACAAAGAATTCAAATCGCATGGATGCTTGATTCTTTTGGAGTTAATCAAATAGAAATAAGTCCAGTAGTATCAATGGATCATCGGGACGCTACGAAAATAATAATCAAGCAAGGACTCAAGGCAGATATCATAGCACACGTGCGCGCAATAAAATCTGACATTGACGTGGCCATTGATTGTGATGCAACATGGGTAGCAACTTACCTTGGTATATCTGATATTAATTTGTCATCCAAATTGCGTATTACCCGCGAGGAAGCTAAAATTCGAACTCTCGAGGTAGTTGATTATATAAAATCTCATGGACTTAAATCGAGATTTACTATGGAAGATGCAAGCAGAACTGATCCAGACTTTTTAGTTGACTTGTGTAAAGAAGTAAATGATCGTGGTATAGAAAGGATTAGTATTCCAGATACTGTAGGAATAATGAGACCTAGAGGAATGTATAAAATTGTAAAATTGATACATGATAGTATAGATAATTCGAAAACATCTCTAGATGTACACTGTCATAATGATGTAGGTTTAGCATTATCTAATGCTTTAGCTGGCTGTGATGGTGGTGCAGATCAAATCCACACCTGTATAGATGGTCTTGGGGAAAGATCAGGTATTCCATCATTAGCAGAAACTGCTGTAGCCTTGAAACTCATATACAAATCGAGTAATGATTTTAGACTTCATATGCTTAAAGATTTATCAAAAACTATTTCAGATTATACTAAAATTCCTGTGCATGAATCAAGGCCATTGGTTGGTGATAGTTCTTACAAACATAAAGCTGGGACTCACCTTGCTGCTATTTTAAGAAATCCTTCTGCTTATGAAATAATTGAGCCAAAGGAAGTTGGAAATAGGCGGAAAATTGTTTTTGGAGAATTATCTGGTAAAAATGGTTCTGCTTATCTTTTATCTATTCTTGGATTAGATTCATCAAAAGAAAATTCCGAATCATTGGCAAGAGGACTAAAAGAATTACGTATGGGTGACATTCTTGAATTATATTTAGACGAAAAATTGGAAAGAAAAATACTTAATGAGGGTAATATGAAATCTAGTAAGGATCAAAATGGCAAAAGTTAATTGTATAGAATGTGATGCAGAAGTCCCAATACCTGACGATTCAATGCAAGGGGAAATCGTTACCTGTCCTGATTGTGGGGAAAGTTTTGAACTAGTAAAAAAAGGTGACGAATTTAACATAAAACCTGCACAAGTAGTTGGAGAAGATTGGGGTCAATAAATATAGGGAAGAATGATTCTTCCCTTTTTCTTCTTTTTGACAATATTAGATGGGAAGAAAAATCATTAATAGAGACTGCAAAAAAAAACGATGTTGATTTAAAAGCTATTGATTGTAAAAATCTAATTTTATATTTAGATTGTAAAAATAATGAGTTTGATAATAAGGTTATTTTACAGAGATGTGTTAGTTATTTTAAAAGTGTACATTCTACTGCAGCATTAGAAGGACTAGGAGCAAGAATGATAAATTCATTGTACACATCTACAATGTGTGGAAACAAATTATTCTCGCATGTGGCTCTGCAGAAACAAGGAGTTGCTACCCCTAATGCTTTCTGTTCTTTTTCATCCGCCTCCGCAATAGAAGGTATCAATAGACTTGGTTATCCTGTTGTAATTAAACCGACAATAGGAAGCTGGGGGCGACTTATTGGATTATTAAATGATGAGGATGCAGTTAAAACTGTTTTAGAAGATCGAGAGCACATGTTTCCATTGTATCACATAAATTACTTTGAAGAATTTGTCAAGAGGCCACCAAGGGATATCAGGGCAATTGTGGTGGGTGATCGAGTGGTAGCAGCAATTTATAGATATTCTGGAAATAAAGAGTGGAAAACGAATATGGCTCTTGGTGGGCGAGCAGAAGTTTGTCCTATTACAAAAGACTTGGAAGATATTTGTTTACGTTCTACAAAAATTTTTAAAGGTGATATAGTCGGTGTAGATTTAATGGAAAGTAATGATCATTGATTACTAGTTCATGAATTAAATAATACTACTGAGTTTAAAAACACAGTAAAAGTAACTGGAATTGATATATCCTCAATAATTATTGATTATATGGTTAAAATTTTAAAAAAATAAAGTCATGATCTCTTCTACATATGCTATTGAGCTTTTGAAAAACTCGTTGGAAATCTATTCGCCTTCTAGATCAGAGACAAAAATTGCCAATTTTTTAAAAGATGTTTGTTTAGATCTTGGCTTTGAACAAGCAAATATTGACAGTGTAGGTAATATCGTTGCAACAAAGGGAACAGGAGATCCTATTATATTACTTTGCGGACATATGGATACTGTTCCAGGTATAGTTCCAGTACGCTCGGATGGTAATTATATTTATGGTAGAGGTGCTTCTGATGCTAAAGCGCCTTTAATTGCTATGCTATTGAGTGCTGCTGATTTTCCAAAACAAAATGGGACCATAATTTTTGCAGGGGTAGTTGATGAGGAGGGTAATGCCACTGGCATAAAAAACCTTGTAAAAGATAAAAATTTGAATCCTCATTATGCTATTTTTGGTGAACCTAGTGGAATAGATAATATTACTATCTCATATAAAGGACGTTTGGAAATACGTTTATTATGTGATGTATTGAATAGTGCTCATGCTAGTGCACCTTGGATTTCTTTAAATGCAATTGAAGAGATCTATACTATATGGAATGATTTAAAAAAGGCTTTAGATAGTTCCAGTGCCGGAATAATCAAGCATAAAGCTGATTCGATTAGTTATAGTGTTACTGAAATTAATGGTGGATTAAGTCATAATGTTACTCCTCAAAAATGTAGAATGACAATTGATATACGTATTCCTACTAATTCATCTTGTGATGATATCCTAAAATTAATTGATAATTACATATCTGGAATAAAAAAAGATAAAAACAGTTTGATAATAAAATATAGCGTAGAGGATAAGACAGAACCATTTCGAGCAAATACTTCATCTCCTTTGATAAGGTCTTTGGTCCTATCTATTTTGGATATAAGGAAAAAAAGGCCTTTGTTGCTAAAAAAAACAGGAACCGGCGACATGAATATTCTGGGCAATGAATTAAATATTCCTGTGGTAACTTATGGACCAGGAGACCCACATTCGTCTCATACCGAGAACGAGAGAATTTTTATCAGCGACTATTTGACAGGTATAGAAGTATATAAAAATACCTTGCTTAATATTTTGAGATTGCATAAAAGTTTGACCAAATGATCTAATTCACTCTCTACTTATTATTTAAAAAATTGAAATAGATATATAGATAAATTTGATTATTTGTTATAATATTGTAACAAATTGTTATTTTTGATTGGTGTTGGAATAAATGAAGAAAATTCTTTGAGTATTGGTTCTATTGATATATTAAAAAAAAGCAAAAAAATATATGTTGATAGCTTTACTGGTTTTTTATCTGATAGTTTTATTCATAGTATTGAAACTCTTTTGGACTTTAGTTATAGTTCTGAAATAAAAAATAAAGCCAAAATTCAATTTGTAAAAAGGTGGTTTGTTGAAGATGGAAGAGAAATTCTAGAAGAATCTATCAAAGAAAATGTTAGCATTTTAATATATGGAGACCCTCTAATAGCCACAACTTATAGCGAGCTTCTGGTAAGAGCAAGCAAGCAATCAATCTCTTATAAAGTGATTCATTCATCATCAGGCATTTCTTCTCTAATTGGTGAATCTGGACTACATTATTATAAATTTGGAAAAATGGTGACTATGATGTCTGATCCTATGTCCTCAATTACCGTATATAATACTACATATAATAATATGTGTCTTGGGCTACATACTTTAATTTTGACAGAATATAACAATGATTATAATATTACCGACGACAATAAAAGCAAAGAACCATTCTTTTTATCTCCTCAAAAGGTATTATGCTTTATATTAGAAAGAGAAAGTGAATTAAAACTATTAAATTTAACCGATAATTCCTTTGCAATTGTAGCTTCAAAAATAGGTACGGATAAGTCCACAATAGTATGTGGAAAGATAAAGTCATTGTTAGATTATCAGTTTGATGATGGATTTAACTCGATAATTATACCTAGTGGTTTACATTTCACCGAAATTGATTGTTTACGAAATTTAACAATTCTTCTTGACGATCCTAGTGATAATTCTATCTTGGTAGATACTATGTCCAAAAGAATGCTAAAAAAATATATTCCAAATGCAAAAAAAGCATTATCTAATTTAAGGAATATTCTACAAACGGGAGAAAAAAGTAATGAAAGCGAATATATGATAGTTTTTGAAAATGCTGAAAATTATCTTTTTGATGCTGAAAATTTTTATAGGCAAGGTCAGTTTGAGCTCGCAATATTAAGTGTTGGTTATGCCGAAGGTTTGATAGATTCCATTAGATATCAAAAAGGCATGAATCCTTGGTAAATAGTAATCAAATCGACATTTTTTATATATGATAGTTAAGAATTATTAATAGAATATTTTTTTTAAGTCTTTTAAAGATGCCGGAAATTAATGCTGATCAAGGGGATACTACCGATCATAAATTTCTATCAGATATTAATTCGAACTATACTAATGATTCTGATAAAAGAAAAAAATTTGTGACAAAGAAACCTGTGGGGCGTCTGCCTGATGAGCTACTTAAATTCATATCTAATGATTCTTACTCATTACTAGTTAAGGGTAGACCAGGAAGCGGAAAGACAATTTTTGCCTTAACATTGATGGATAATTTGAAACATTATAGTAATTATTTTTATATTTCTACTAGACTCTCTATCAAACAACTAACATTTTTTTATCCATGGATTGAAAAATTCAGAACACCAAATGAATCTAATTATGAGTATAAGTTTGAAGATGCTCGATTAGATGAGCCTGAATCGTTATTTGAGAGAATCACTAACCAGCTTATGGATGTAAAATCTCCCATCATTATAATAGATACATGGGATGCGATTGCATCTTTTATGGATATATAATCAAGATTGAATAATTAAAGAGTACTACAAATATGGAGAGAAAGAGCCGTAGCAAAATTAATTTTTCTAAGCGAGTCAAGTGAAGTAAATATATTTGATTCAATGGTTGATGGAGTAATTTCACTTAATTATGAGATTAAAAATTCCAAATATTATAGAAGATTATTTTTCAATAAACTCCGTGGAATTCCAATTAATTATTCTCAGTACTATTTCACCTTATTTAATGGCTTTTTCTTTGTTTTTGATACCATAAATAAATTAAATTTGTTTGATACTACATTGGATAAAAATTTTCAAAGAAAAAGTTTTTTTAATAAAAACATTGTATGTAAAAATAATAATGATATATTTATTGAACTTTTTAAGAATAAATTAGTTACATTAGAATTTGATTCTAACTTTAGTAATGAATTGATTTTATCTATGCTGATAAAGCCCTTATTCTGTTTAATTGCTTCTAATAATTTGGTTTTAATAAATAATTTCCAATGGGATTTTTACTCTTTATTAAAAAAGATTATTTTATCCCTTCACCTAGACAAATCGCTTATTAATAATGTATTAAATGAAATTATCGATTATAATGATTTTGGAGCCCATAGTTTATCTATTGCTGAGCTAAAGAATTCAAATGATAAAAGAGATTTTTCTTGTTCTCAAATTTTTTTAGAAAAAATATTGCCAGAATATTTTCAAAATAAAAAATATTCTCAAAATAATGTGTTGAATGTATTGGATGGGAATAATCTGATACACCTGATTTCTAATTCCAAATTTATAAATTGTATAAAAAAATTG
>JBQCGN010000337.1:0-2918 GCA_051955655.1 Candidatus Nitrosocosmicus sp.
TTTTTAATTAACTATAAGAGATAACTTTTATATTATTTTTAAAATTAAAAACAATTGGTTTATGATTGATATTAAATTTTGATATATTAATAGAAGCAAAAATAAGATTTTTTAATAAGATTACCAGTTGATATGAATTAGTAATAAAGTATTTTAATTTAAAAAATATATGAGCTATAATGTCGGTAAATTAAAAATTGATTTTTCTTTAAAACGAGAGATATTTTTTGTAGTTTTAGGCGCTCTCTTGGGAGGCATAATGATGATGCTCCCGGGTATGGTTTACGGGCTTTTTTATGAGAATGGTAATTATTATACCATTTGGCTTATTTTTGGCCATGTCATTGGCGTATATTCTAATTTTACCATTTTGGCAGGTATTGCAATTCATTTTATAACGGCTTTTTCTATAGGGATTGTATTAGGAATATTCTTATATAAAACAGGGATTTTGGAAATAAACAAGCCTCTAAATGGCTTATTTTATGGATTGTTCACAGGCACGGTTGTCTTTTTGCTCTGGTCAATTCCTGTTCAGCAATTGATTCTTAACCATGCAACTGAAAAAACCATTGCTTTAATGAATCCATCAATGTCTCAGCAAAATATAGTGAACAATTTGCAAAAAAATTTGATAACAGCTTTCTTGCAAAACCTTATTAGAAATCTTATTTTCGGAATCACATTAGGTTTGACAACATCTTTATTATCGATAAAACTTGGAAAAAGATTTCAATGTCCAAAATGTCACATATCTTTTTCAAAGGTAGACATGATAAAAAAGCATCTTTCAAAGATTCACAATGAAAGAATAAGCCCAAAAAAAGTTGTAGTACTGGGAGGAGGGTTTGCAGGAATTGAAGCAATAAAAAAGCTACAAAAAGCTTTTGAGGATGATGTTGATGTTGATATTACTTTAGTAAATAAAGATAATTTTCTTCTTTTTACTCCAATGCTTCATGAAGTAGTATCTGGAATGATTGAGACATCTCATGTAGCAATTCCTCTTCGCTCTTTTTGTAAAAGAGCAAGATTTGTTGAAGCTGATGTTGAAGATATCGATTTAGAAAACAAAAAGATATCTTTGAAAAACGGTATAGTTTTGGGTAAAGGTGATGACAATACCGATAGGGATCCATTTTATCATTTCCAAATAGATTATGATTATTTACTTGTCTCTTTGGGAGGTGAAACCAATTATTATGGTAATGAAAAAATTATGCAGTCTTCCTTTAGTATGAAAACCCTTTACGATGCCAACACGCTTCGAAGTCACATCATTACTACACTTGAGCAAGCAGATACCTTGGATAACGACAATCCGCTTGATTATGCAAGAAAAAGAAATCTTTTAACATATATTGTAGTCGGAGGAGGGTTTTCAGGCGTTGAAACAGTAGGAGAAATTAATGAATTTATACGAGAAAGTGTTAAACAGTATTATCATAATATTGATGTTAATGATGTCAAAATTATTCTTGTAAGTTCAGGCGATAAAATATTAACGGAAATGGAAGAGCCCCTAGGAAAATTTGCTATGGAGCAGTTAAAAAAAACAGGGGTTCAAATAGTTTTATCAAATAAGGTTAATGATATTATAAGATCTACCTCTACTAATCAACAAGGTAGCAGTAATAATAGTAACAGCATCGGTAGTAATAAAAATATAGATAAAAGTCCGCTTGGCTCTCTTATTCCAATAAAGATTCAAAGTCCAGTTGTAGACGATACATCTTTGACTGCCATCTTAAACAACGATTATCGCATTTCAACTTATACCGTAATATGGACAGCTGGTGTTATACCTGAAAGCATCCTACAAAATATTTCTTGCGAGAAAGATAAGAAAGGACGCTTGGCTACCAATGAGTATTTGCAAGCAGTTGGATTTGATAATGTCTTTGCTGTAGGTGATTGTGCTTCTGTAATTGACCCAGTAACAGGTCATCCTTGTCCGCCTACAGCACAACATGCAATAAGACAAGGGGAAGTAGCCGGAAGCAATCTTGTTTCTCTGGTAGAATATGATCTTACAAAAAGACAATATCCATTATCCAAATTTGATTATAAAACACGTGGAACGATGGCAACTGTTGGAAAAAGAAATGGGGTGGCAATAATTTTTGGATTTAAAATATTGGGAACTGTTGCATGGATGATATGGAGAGCATTTTATCTTAAAAAGATACCTTCAAGACAAAATAGATTAAGAGTAGTAATTGATTGGACTGTTGATTTGTTATTTAGAAGAGACATTGCAAGATTAAAGTCTCCAATAGATCTGAATCGCAATAAATATGTCAAATGACATATTTTGTTATAAGATGAAATATCAAAAACAATGTTTGTACCTTACGATAATAAGAAAATCTTGGAAAGTGTAAATCATATTGGGTCGAAAGATAATGATTCACAAATGGAATAAGTTTAAACAATTATTTTGTCTTCTATTGCAATGTGGTTTTTTAAAACAAATTAAATAAATTTTAAATTGTATCTTTTCTAATTACAATCTTGCGTATCTAAAATTTTAGCTTAGATGTTTGTTAACATTAATATCTTTACAAACATCATATTATGATAACGCATTTTTCAAAATATATAATCATAAATTTTATATTAAGATTATAAATCAAAATGAGAATAATAGGGGCCGGTGGTCTAGCCTGGTTAAGATACCGCCTTGACGTGGCGGGGGTCGTTGGTCCGAATCCGACCCGGCCCATTACAAATTTGATTATTTTATTGGCCCAAACCCACGATATGGTGTCAGAAATGGCGTTTACTACTACCACTACGAATGAGATAAACATAGATTTTTGAGATATGAAAATCTAAATTTAATAACATATATGAGCAATGAATATGTATCCATTTTTAATTGCTTTGAAGGTACCTAAATTAAAAAGGAAACATAT
>JBQCGN010000338.1:0-2511 GCA_051955655.1 Candidatus Nitrosocosmicus sp.
TTGTGTCTTGTGTATCTCCGATGTCTCCCGGGATATATTTGCGTTGAATTTATGCATTTAACCAACTGCTATATAATCTTCAACAGTATTGGGACATGTGTTGGGTGGCCACGTAAGAAACGGTCCAGTTCTGCTATATATCTGTACAATAAATTTACGATGTTGGTCACAATGTTTAAATAGTAGTGATTCGTATATATAAACGTGAGGTAGAAAGAGAAGGACCTACTTTATCCAAACCCCCGATCATCTTTGTTAAATAAAAAGATTGACGGACAAGCAGCAAAACGCAGTAACTAAAACGCAAGTTAAAAAGCAATACACGGATTCCAAATGGACAATGAACAATCGCCATTGTTTTGTAGAATCCTTTCTGCTTCCATCAAATTGTTATGTTTGACAGAGACATGTGACCATTAAAGTCATAGTTAACAACTAAAACTATCTTTCTACTCAGTATTATCCATTTTGCAATGTTTTAGCAAACACAAGGCTATTATCTGAGATGTAAAGTTTGTTAATGAAAAAGACGATGATATTTTTTGACTATTATTACTGTAACTATTAATAGAGCCATTAAATCTTAAATCTGAATCTAAAATTCAAATACTATCTTGATTTTCATAATATTCTTATATACAATAACCAATATTTTTATAATATTTATTTAAAATAAAAGAGAATCAATATTATTTGGATGATAAATATATACGTTAAAATAAATCCACGTCTATATAATCGGTGTGAAATATTGATCGATAAAGAAATAGCATATGAAATAAACGAGCACTTAAAGATCTTTGGAAAAGATCCTGATGAAGTTGATTATAATGGTAGTGGGCAATGTCCTTTTTGTAATTCCCGGATAGATGAATTTGAATTTTGTGCATGTGGAGGGAACTTGGGTGTTGATTAATTTTTATCAATGTGTTCAACAGAAAGCAGAATGATATTATTTAAACTCAATTTATAATGATAATGGATTAAGGCAAATAAAATTTAAAAAATAAAGAGAAGTACTTAAGAGGTAATTAAAACCATCATCTATATTATTCAATGTTAGTGTCCATTTAGCTATTAAAATTGACGAGCAATAAATAAGATCTAACCCATTGGCTTTACTCGATGTAGAACTTTCACTTGTAGAGTTTGAGTGGAGAATTATAATCTTCTCATATCTTTTAATATTCACGAACTAGTTAGTATAATAATTTAATAAAATATTTGATAATTGTTTTCTTTGTATAATGGTAAAAGATACTTACGATATAGTAATCAACTATATGAGAGGTAATTTTCATATTTATATCTAATTTCAACACTATAGTTATTAATGTCTAAATCACTTCAGATGCCTATTTGTAATTCATGCGGAAGATCTATATCACCTAATGAAAAGTCTGTAAAATTCTTTTGTTCTAATTGTGGCGATAAATTGATATGGAGATGCGAAAGTTGCCGAGAGTTTGCACGAACCTACAAATGTATTAAATGTGGTTTTGAAGGTCCTTAAATGTGATTATACACTTGAGGGAGCTACAAATAAGATATCACCGTAAGATAAAGAAATCGGGGTACAAAAGTTTGAAAATACCAAATTAAAATAAAAGACCATGGATAAAGATAAGATTATTTAATTTATAGTGCATTATCATTTAGTATTATATCACCAATTATGTTATTGAAAAAAAGCCTAGATAGTATCATCACCTATAGAAAGATAATTTTGAGTTCAGCTCTTATGTATTATAATATATTTACAATGTCAAATGTAATGCAAGTGCTGTTAAATCCCTATATTTGCTATGAAATAAACAAATTTTCGAAAATGTATAAAAGACCTCAATGTCACTGAGAGGATTAACTATTGCAATTACAGGGAGCCGTAGGGCATCAGAGCTAGCCAAGATTGTGGAAAATTTCGGTGGCAAGCCATATATTGCTCCAACCGTTGGAATTGAAGCAAATTTAGGAAAGCCAAACGAGGCTATCATAGAATTCATTAACAGAATTGTAAAACAAGAAGCTGAGTATGTCATCTTCATGACCGGACCTGGTGTTTTTTCTCTTATAACATTGGCTAGGAACAGCGGAATGGAGGAAGCGCTACTTGCCTCTTTGAAGAAAACTACTGTAGTCGCAAGAAGTGCAAAACCTCAGATGATCTTGAGAAGATTCGGCATTAGAGTAGATTTGATACCCCAAGAAAATACCCTTAAAGGTATCTTAGATCTACTCAAGGATAGAGACATAACGGGGAAGGTTATTGCAATATTATGGCATGGCAATGAACAATCAACAAAGATAAAAGAGGAGCTTTACAAGGCAGGGGCATCAAACATCATCGAAGCATCTAGTTATAGATACTCTTTTGAGACTCAAAAGGATGGGGCCTCAATATTAAGGTCAATGGGATTTCAATTCCTTGCACCAGAAGAAGATAAAGTAATCAAACTTATAGAGGATATTATTAGTGGAAATATCGATGCCATAACCTTCACTAGTCCCCCA
>JBQCGN010000339.1:0-3358 GCA_051955655.1 Candidatus Nitrosocosmicus sp.
AAATTTTTTGAATTTCCATTGAGAAGGATAAAATTTTGTCAATGGAAAGTTTTAAAATTATGTTTAAACTGTATGCTTAATCTCTATCAAATAGTATGGAAAATGAATATTTGCAATTTTTCTTATCTTTAATATCTACTATAAAAGGTCTGCCTTCACCTGTTTCTGTTTCTTGAAATCATTTGGATAAGTGTTGAATTTCATATCCGTCATATTTTTTGTTATTTTCTTATCGTAAATATCATCCGACTATTGTTGTTGTTTTTGTACTATCAATCTCATAAATGATTTATAAAGCAATGTTCGTTGGATGGATGGTAGCATATGAAAGCAATGAGGGGGCAAGAAATTGATTAATTGATGTGCATATATCTGCTTATACTAATTATGTGATCTTGTTTTAATATAAATAAGGTAGTCCTAGTTGTAGGAAGCTACCAGAGTTACATACTAGTGTCATAAAGATGTCAAATTCTATATGTTTGGATTAGTATAAACTAGGTGAAATTCTGAAATATTAAATATCTCTTGTTGTTATGGAGGCGTAGATTTGATTACTTTATATTAAAATAATCTTATTTTAAACAAACAACTATAATTCTTCATAGATGGTAAATAAAATTTGATGATAATAACAGTGGTAACTATTTTTTTTTCCAAAGATCTAAAACAACAATTTTTATATATGATTGCCATAATGTCAAAAGAAAAATAAGTAATTCTACTAGATCTGCTTGATAAAAACCATACCGAAAGGATAATGTTTAAACTGTCTCACATATATTTTATCCTTGTTGGAAAATATGAGAAAAAGCCCGATTGGGAATCAACAATTGATGAAAAGGAAACATGTTCTAAAGAATTAAACAATAATTAAAGTTCTAAACCCGATCAGAAATTAGATTTACTTATGGAATTAATCTTTTATACTGTTAGAAAATGTAACTATACTTTTGCTCCCTTGCTTATTTTTATACTTAATTTGTATTATATTAAAAATGAATGGTAATTGTTTACTAATTAAAAAGGAGCTTTTATAAATTATGCCAACTGTACAACACTTTGAAATTCCAGCTGATGATGTAAACAGAGCGCAAGAATTTTATAAAAACGTCTTTGGATGGAGTATGCAAAAAACGAGTAATCCTGAAAATCCTGATAAAGACTATTGGCATTTTGATACCAAAGACGATGATGGAAATAAAGGGCTAAGTGGTGGAATGATGAAACGACAATCTCCTGATCATACTGTGACAAATTATATTACAGTTTCATCAATTGAGCAGTATCAATCTAAGATAGAACAACATGGAGGAAAAATTATGATTAAAAAGACAGAAATTCCTAATATGGGATACTTTACAATATTTACAGATAGTGAAAACAATATGTTTGGACTATTTGAACTGGCCAATATATAAAATAAATATATCTTTATTTTTAAATGAAGTTGTTATTGATTATGGCCAATAAACATTACTAATAAGTTAAACGCCATTACTGTCCATAGATAATAATATACGATTTAATATCGATAATTGTTATTCCTAGGTATGTCTAATAAACCACAGAACCATTTTTATTTTCTTACTAATGCTGTCATAGAAAAAACTATTTTGGTGGTTCTAATGAAAAATAACCGTTAAAGATAGCAAAGACAAAGACTGTGTAAAATCTGATATTATTGTTATTTCAAAAAATAGTATTACTCTTTTTAGTTCCTTGTAAATTAGGTCTGTAAAAGAAAAAAGGAGTTAAAAGTTAGTTATATAATCAATTGATTAACGCTGCTGCACCCAAAACAGACAATATTATTTAAAGAATGTATAAATCAAAAATTTTTACCTTTTTATCTAATATTTTTTTTTATTAGATTTGGTGTTCAAACCTAAAATCATTTACCTTTTAAAGTTGTAGTTAAATTGATATAATTAATGAGTAAAGAAGAAGAAGAAGAAGAAGAAGAAGAAGGGAAAGAATACGTAAAAGTTGCCGAGATAAATGAAATAATGCCTTCACATATGAAAGAGGTGGATATAGATGGTAAGAAAATTTTAATAGCTAATGTAAATGGAGAATATTATGCAATAGGTAGTATTTGTACTCATGAAGGAGGTCCTTTAGCAGATGGTACCCTTGAGGACTATGAAGTGGAATGTCCTTGGCATGGCTCTAAATTTGATATAAGGACAGGTCAGGTAACAAACCCACCAGCTGATGAACCAGAACCCTCATACAAATTAAAAGTTGACGGGAATCAAATATTGATTAAAAGAAAGAAAGATATTAAAAAAACACCAGAGAGTGAACTAATCTTTTTCGAAAAAAAAGTTGAGGGTACCGATGTAATGTCGTTTAAATTTAATAAAGAATATAGAAAGGAAGATGGGAATGGGGGTAGAGATTCTTCAATATTATCTTCTTTAGATTACAAGGCTGGCCAATTTGCCTTTTTTGATATAGGTGGTGTTTACAATGACCAAAAAGGTCCCATTAGACATTTTACAATTTCATCATCCCCAACAGAGAATTTTATAATGTTAAGTACCAGAATCAGAGATTCACCTTATAAAAAAAGATTAGCGTCTATTGAGAAGGGAACAAAGGTTAAAGTTAGAGGTCCTGAAGGGCAGTTTGTATTGCCTGATGAGGCCGCAGACCATTCAAAAACTATTATCTTTCTCTCTGGAGGTATTGGTGTTACTCCTTTTAGGAGTATGATTAAATATGCAACAGATAAACAATTGCCCTTCGAAATAATAATGTTTGATTCTAATAAAAATAAAGATAATGTTTTATTTAAAAAAGAGTTTGATGATTGGGTAAGTACAAATAAAAATTTAAAGATTATTTATACTATTACTGAAGAAGAAAATCCAAATGAACAATCATCGATGAATATTTGGAAAGGAGAATATGGTAGGATAAACAAGGAGATGATATTAAAATATATTGATGATTCAATATTAAAAGATTCTATTTTTTATATATGTGGCCCACCTGGTATGTTAAAAGCTATGAAATCTGTAATCCAAGAAGAATTGGAAATCCCAAAGGAAAGAATAATAACTGAAGAATTCACAGGATATTAATTATTTTTAAAATAACTTTTTATTTTATAATATTAGATTTAACTGAATAGGTACTACCAAATAGGGATTATGTCATTACGCATTTTTCTGAGTTCCATTGTTTTGACATCGAGTGAAAAATTATCTAAATGTAACACTTAATATCACTACTATCCTCAACCGTATAATCATATTTGAACATGATTAGTCGAAGAATTATCAAGCGTTTTAAATCAAATTGAGCAACATAGAAGATGTTGGTGCAATATTGTGAAAATACACAAGAT
>JBQCGN010000340.1:0-8324 GCA_051955655.1 Candidatus Nitrosocosmicus sp.
ATTTTAAAATCTACCATTGCATCTTCATCTTTACCTTATTAATTTATTTTAGTTATTAAAGTTATAAATGACATATTAATTTGAGATCTTATTTTTTTATCATCATATAACCAATTTGTGTTAATGATGTCTATTCTGTTACTTAATATTTTAGATTCGTTTTATGGCCCTCAAATTGCATATACATAAAAAACGAGGGTTAAATTGATATTCAGTTCACAATATTAACACAAACAAGTAATGAGACGATAATATACTTCTGTTTTATCTTTTTTTGATTGTATTGATATTGTTCTTATATTTTTGTATTATCTTTGCCTTTTCTGTCAAATAAAAGATTACCTAGATTCCATCTTATAGATATAGTATTATCAAAATCTGTAGGTGGTTGAGTTATCGTTAGAACTTTAATATTGTCTATTTTGTCTTGATCTGTTATTTTGTTATATATCTTGTTATTAAGTTGAATTTGCTCTTCTCTAAAAAAAGTGGTAGAGCCATCAATATCCATATATAATATAAAAATAATTCTACCATTGTATTTATTTGATATCGAAAACTGTCCTTTATCAATAATTTCTTTTTTTATTGCATCATTTTTTGAATTTGAAAAGGAAGAAACATTCATCATCTTCATTATAGGTTCAAGATAAGGTATCATTTTTTTTATAAAACTTTTAAATTTTGCACTCTCGTTAGAATATATCCCTAATGATTTTTCATTCCACCTAAAAAAATAATTCCCAAGTATAATTTCGGGCTTAATTAATGGGTACAAAGAATTTGTAGATGTCAAATCTACTATGAAATTAAGTGGTTGTTCCATCGATTAATTGAACTTTTTTTGACTCATTTGATAGTTATTGGAATTCTGCCTTACAACTATTGCTTCTGAGAACCATTTTGGGATCATATCTCTACCGTTTTTCAATAAATAAGAAATATTACCATCTAAAATATACGTATTTGCATAATCATCGGAGTTTCTTACACTTCTGCCATAAGCTTGAACCAGTCGTAATATCGTATTCCATTCGTACCATTTAGGATTTCTCTGTTTAAGCACAGATATTTTTTTATCAGTTAAATCAGGGTACGGGACCTTAACAATGATCTGAAATCTAGAAAGATCGTCTTTGAGATCTACTCCCAAATACATTGACGGTGAAATTAATACTGTTGGTTTTGTACTCTGAAAATGTTTAAGGATCATCTCATTTCTGTCCGACTTTGGATTTGATTCTATCAGCCTTGAGCTATTTTCTTTTGATAAGTTGTTTTTAATAAATTGCAGTTGAGAGTAAGATGTGGTGTGAATAATTCCTTTATCGTTTTTGTGAACCAATAGGAGATTATCAATTACTCTTGATATTTGGGGTAATGATTCGTTCATAGTACGTGCATTAAGCCAAGCAACGTTCATCAAATATATTGGCCGGTGTTCTACTGCAAATTCGGATTCTTCAACTCTTATGAATTTTACTTGATCGTTTTGAAGACCTATTGCATTGCATAAATTTTCTTTACTTAATATGGTGGCACTCATCAGTAATGAAACCGTCCCTTTATCAAAAATATCGTCAAAATAGTTTGATACCTCTAGCGGCTCTATTTTTATCTTTATTATTTTATTATCTCTGTCACCTTTGACAATAGCGGTTACAAGCCAGTTGTTTTTATTGGATTTTAAATCATCCAAAAACATAGATAAATTCTTTTCATATGCTATTGCATCGATTAAATTTTTATCTGCAATATCAATTTCGTTTTTATTTTTTTTTGTGGAAGAATAACCTTCTATTAAACTTTCAGCAGAGTCTATATAATCTGCGAATTTTTTTCTTAAATCCGAACAAAATTCTATATGCGTTTCAATGTCAAAAGGTTTATTCTCAGGGAAGTTTAATTTAGGAAAGAATCTATTAACGTACTCTTTATGTATTGTAAAATTTTTAAAAGAGGATACTTCGGATTCTAAAGTATGGGCTTCGTCTAAAATTAAGAGCTTTCTTTTATTTATCCCGGATGAAAAAAAAAGATCCGATAGAAAATATTTATAATTATAAATAGTATGACTTGATTTCATGGAAATCCATTTTTGATGATAGTAGGTACATGGTTTCCAATCAATTCGTACTAGCTGAGAATGTTGTTTTGCCTTGTCGTGGTATTTCTTTAAAGCGTATTTATTTATGTCAATGTTTTCATATATAGTTCCTTCAGATTTGACCTCATAGTCACTTAACCTTGTTTTATATAAGCAATCGAAATCATCATCTTTTAGACAAGGACCATAATCACAGCTTTCATTGATGCCCATGTCTTCCTTGACTATACATGGAAAATTGTTTCTTCCTTTTACCTCATAAAGATATGAGAAATCTCTTGAATATTGATTCTGTAAATCTTTTGTAGATGTGCATAGATGGGAGCTACCCAAGAATCTGGAAAGGGTTACAGCAACGGCGCTTTTACCAAATCCTGTTGGAGCTTCTAGAAAAATGAACTTGAATCCTGATTTTAATGCTTGATCAACTTCATCAAGCACTCTTTTCTGATTTGGACGAATATTGTTAAATGGAAAAAAACTATTCAAAGACATGGAAAGGATAAGATATTAGATGTTTATGGAATATTAAAGTATACCCAAAGGTATTTTTAAATTCTTTTTGTGCTCAATTGTCTTTAACTGTGATTGTGCTATATTAATAAGCAGTATCAATCCATTTTGCCATATCCTATGATTCTCATTGATTTGGCATCAGGACTAAAAACAATACATAAATCGTTTTTTATATAAGATATTGGCTTTTCTAAAGTAATTAAGAGATCTGATTTTTCGTTTTTCTTTATTTTTACGGTTCTAGTTTGTAAGCCTACACTTATCATGTAGTTTTGTGTTTCAATGATATCGCCTTTAAAATAAGGATTTTTATAAAATTTGATTTGGAAATTACTATCAATGGTTTTTGAAATTCCTGGGGATGATATAAAATCTCCTCTTGAAATTTCCTTGGCTGACACACCTTTAATGGCAAGTCCAACACGTGATGGTTTTTTTGAATGAGGGACAGGATCATCATGCATTTGTATGGATTTTATGACTATGAGTTTATTCAAAGGACTTAACTCAAGTTCATCATATATTTTGATTTCCCCTTGTCTAATACAGCCTAAAATAACTGTACCAACACCTTTGACGTCAAATACATGATCTATGGGAATATATACAAAATCTTCTGAAGATTCTTTTGTATTTAGCGATAAGGTCGTCGTGCTACTATTGCTACTAATGTCATTACTAATTTTATTTTCTTTATTATCTTGTCCCTCATTTTCATTTTGATCGCTTTCTGATTGTAGTTTCAAAATACAAGATTTTAGCTCCTCGATACTACCTAAAATTTGATAATTAGAAAGATTTGTATTTTTTATTATGTTTTTAATTTTCTCTACATCAATTTCATAGCTATATAAAATAAATCCTTTTCTTATATTAAATATATCCAGTGCTATAATTTGTTCTCCTAAAAAAGAATCAAGCTGTGATATATTTAAAATAGCATAATCAGACATGGCAATTGATTGAAGAAGAGATTGCAACTTTTCGGGATAGGTATTAGAAAAGCAATAAGATATTACTTGATCGTTTGTTTTTCTATCGTAAATAGAGATATCAGATGATGTACCTTTTTTACCTAAATCATTAACAATAGATGTATCGCCTAATACTACAAAGTTTAAACTATTCAAAATTTTAAATACGATAGATTACATCGAATAAAATCTTTACTTTATCCTTTTAGTAATGATTGTATTAAGACTCCTTAATTTTATATATAGATAAATATTCTTTTTCAACTGTTAATCGTCCGGCCTTTATTATAAATATTTGATAAAGAACAAACGGCAATTGTTAATTTTCTCTTTAATTATAATATATATGGATAATGATTATGACAAGTTGATTTTGACATGTCTTTCTATAATATTTTTTCTAATATATGTTTTGATTTGATGGAGAACAACTACAACTACAACTACAATGTAGAGAGGGGGCGGATAGACAAAATTTTAAAATCTGCTTGTAGATATTATTTTTGTTTATTTATTCTTATTTAGTAGATTTTCTAAACCGTTTTCTCCTATTGCACCTACGGCTCTATCCACGGGTTGTCCGTCCATAAATATCACAAATGTTGGTATAGCATATACATCGTATCGCATGGCTATTGGTTGATTATCATCCACATTCAACCTGCCAAATTTTACTTTATCCCCATATTTTTTAGAAAGCTTGTCAAAAATAGGAAGCATAAACTGACAAGGACCACACCATGTAGCCCAGAAATCGACCAAAACAAATTTATGGTTTGACAAGATGTTATCAAAATTTCCTTCGGATAATTCAACAATGGCCCCAAATTGTGATGGGCTGGATTCATTACTCATTTTAACGGATAACCTATATTAACATTTGATATATAAGACTTTATAAAATTCTCTGATACATAGTAATGGGAATAACTCTTATAAGTCAACAATGTATTCTATAACAAATTCATTTTTGTTTTCATCTTTAAAAATTTTCATTTCATGATATGTTATCCCTTTGATTTCGACCTTAAGTTCATGTTTTTTAAGATCAATGAAATCACCTTCGCCATAACCCTCAATGACGTATTTGTCTAATTGTTTGTTAAAACAAATACCAATGATCTTAAATTCGATAAGAATAATTTTATCTATTAGCAGTAATAGCAATATTTTATCTAACCAATCAAATAATAAATTTTCTAAATCAAATCCTTCAGCTGAAATAGATACTTTTTTCTTTTTTTCTGTATTGTTTGTGTCATACATTATATTTACCAATCCTATCGCAGCATATTGAAATGACTCTTGCAATGTTTTTCCTTTACAACGCAGATAGGCATCAGTCATGTGCTCCAAGTATTCAATATTGTTGTCTTTAATCACTACCCAACATAAATAAATGAACACTATTATATTTGACCGGAAAATCTAAATTTAAAAAAAATTAATTGTTGATGTTCATGAAATTTGATTTACCAAGAGGAATGAGGGATATTGAAGCAGAGGAAAACGAAAGCATTGATCTAATTAGAAACGCTTTTTATGACTCTGCAAAAATTTTCAATTTTAAGATAATGGAACCGTCACCATTAGAATTATTATCTACATTAGAATCAAAATCAGGGCCTGGAATAATTAATGAAATCTATAGCTTTATAGACAAAGGAAATAGAAAAGTTGCTCTGAGGTTTGATTTAACAATTGGATTGACAAGATTTTTTGTTTCTAGACGAGATTTAAAAATTCCAAGCAAAATTGCATCATTTGGAGGTGTATGGAGGTATGATGAACCTCAATCTGGAAGATATAGATTTTTTCATCAGTGGGACATTGAAATTTATGGTCCCGATAGCTTGGAATCAGATACAGAAATCATTGAATTTACATCAGTTTTTCTTAACAAATTAGGATTAAATAAAATATTCATCGATCTAAATAGTAGAGAATTAATTGAAGAATATATAAGAAATAATTTAAATATTTCTGAGGAACATTTATTATTTGAAATATTTAGAGCAATAGATAAGGTACCAAAAAAAGGAAAAAAAGAGGTTATAGAAGAATATAGAAAAAAGATCGATATCGGAGTTTTGGAAAAAGCTATGATTTTTGCTGAAAAAAAGGGCAGTTATGAAGAAATAAATCATTTTATAAATCCATTAAATTTAAAGTCTTGGGAAAGTATCAAGAAGGTTGTCCGATCTTTATCAAATAGAAATATAACCAACATTAGAATAAACTTGGGTATTGTAAGGGGCTTGGACTATTATTCAGGAATTGTTTTTGAAGCAATAGATCAAGAAAATAATTTTGGATCCCTTGTTGGTGGAGGAAGATATAACAAGCTTACTGAAACATTTGGAAGAAAAGATGTTGGGGCCACAGGTGCCGCAGGAGGCGTCGAAAGAATTATTTTGGCAATGAAAAAATATAAAGTTATTGAAGAAAAGAAATCAAAGGATCTTACTTATATAACTTTTAACTCTCCGGAAATGGCAAATACAGTAGAAAAATTGGCATCTGTTTTAAGAAAAGAGAACATAGCAGTGGATTATGATTTATTAGGTAGATCTTTTTCCAAGCAAATAGTTGATGCAGAAAATAAAAAATCCAAAAATATTGTTATCTTTAATTTGGAAGAATTGAAAACAACATGAAAAATTACATTAAGAAATAATATAGAAAAAAAGGAAAAAAAAATATCTGTATCTGAAAACTTTGATGAAATACTCTTTGAATTGCTGGATCAAAAAGAGAAAATGTGAATTATTTCTTTAATCCATCTTTATTGTCATAACACTTTTCATTTTTATAAATCCTCGAGCAGTTTTAGCATATACCTTTCTTATTGTTAAATCAGGTGGCTCATAGCTGATATACAAATCATCTTCATTTAATTCTTGAACATTATAATTAATTTCAATTAAATCTTCTCTAAATCCGTTTTCTATTAATTTTGATTTTGCCTTATCGATTAATTCAGAATCCGATGTATTTGGTGCAAAAAAGATTTTTCCTATAATGTTGAAATCGGCCATTGTCTATATTTTACAAAAATTAGAAACCTTATAAATATCCATATAATAATTTCATATATATCCAAATGCAGGATCAGATTTCCTTCGCAATGTAACGATATAATCTAGTACAGTTTTTTCTTCTTCATTTAATTTATGATTAAACCTTCCGAGAAGCAATTTGGCCTGGTTGCTATTCAAATAGGTATAAAAAATATCGCCTTCATTAATTTGTCTCCCTATCTGGGGACCATTGATTGATACAGCAACCTGCATACCTCTGGTGGCTTCATCTATGGTCTTTCCCTTATCCTGAATTTGATGTATAATACCCACCTTTTTCCCAACTTTATCCATTACAAACATCTTTTGTTTTATTTTCCCAATGTTTATTTCTGCTCCAAATACAGCAGGGTCGCTCCTTCTAAAAACATATCCTTTCATAAACTCTATCTTGCATATTGGAGGTAACTCATTAAATAATATCGATTCTTCGTGTTCCTTTTGATAAGATACCCAGTCCATATAGTTTCGGACAAGATTATAAATGATTTTTTCGTTAAATACCTTTATTCCTCTTTCAAATGCTTCCTTCTCTGCATCTTCTAAAATTTTTACATTAAAACCGAGAATTATACCCAAATAACGATCTTTATCTTTAACAGCTGCTGCCGTCATTACGTCTCTTCTACTAATTTGACCGATATCTGCAGATCTAATCGGTATTTTCTCTTTCTTTAACATTTCAGAAATTGCTTCTATAGATCCAATTGTATCACATCTTAATATGATTCCATTTGAATCGGTATTAACAATAACTGATTTAATTTCTGATTCTACGATCTTTTTGATCTCATTTTCCTTGTTCCTTGACGTAAGCCCGTATAGCGGACTTCCTGCAACTACCCCTTCTAAATCAGGTGATGTAATTTTCAATCCTGCTGCAGAGATAACCATATCGACCTGTCTGAATTTGTCTCGTGGATCTCGCATTTCGTCAAGAGGTTTTGGTAAAAGCAACGATTTAATTTTGGTTGTGACTGCAGATTCTCTTTTTGCAACAACTATTAGATCACCTTGTTTTATTACTCCATCTAGTAGTATTATGTTGGCAGATGGGCCTATACCAATTTCTTCTTTAACTTCCAATATTATTCCCCTTGCAGTCCCTTCGTGTCGCTCTAGTTTTTGAGTCATGTATTGTTGTGTTAAACCGACTAAAACCGTAAGAAGCTCAGGGATGCCTACACCACTTACAGCACTTACGGGTACTAATGCAATTTCTTTTGAAAAATCTTTAACACGCCAGAATGCCTCTGAAGTAAATCCTAGCTCGGATAGAGAGCCTAAAACACTATATACTTTATTATCCAGATCCAGTTGCACTTCTTTAGACTGAATTTTTATTTCTTCAGAAATAAAATCACTATTACTATTTTTCCATCCAGTTATACGATCAACTTTGTTTATTGCAACAACAAATGGAACCTTTCTTTTTTTTAAAATATTGATGCTTTCTATCGTTTGAGGCTCAAATCCTTTATTTACATCAACAACTAAAATAGCTATATCTGCAGCAGACCCGCCTCGCATTCTTAAATTAGCAAAAACTTCATGTCCCGGTGTATCAATAACCAATAAACCAGGGATAGGATTATCTGAAGATGATATTTTTTTAAATAAAGGACCAGTTAAACTTTGAATTATTTC
>JBQCGN010000341.1:0-4592 GCA_051955655.1 Candidatus Nitrosocosmicus sp.
CTGTGTCAATATTTGATTCATTTATCAGATTAGAATAAGTGGGTTGATTTAAATATTTTATTTCATCTATCATAAATAACAATACCTCATACAATAAAAAACATTATATTTTAAAAAACGTCGTTCATTTGAAATTCACTTTTCCCCAATAGACTTCTAATTTGTCATATAAAAAGAGTTTTACTGCTTCTAGCAATGCTTCTGATTCTGCTATTTGTCCTTTTTTCTTGATTGTTTCTAGGGTGTCACTTGGTAAAACTTTAAACGATTCTTGAATTATTATTGGACCCTGATCCAAATCCTCGGTTACGAAATGTGCTGTACAGCCTATTATTTTTGCTCCTCTTTCATAAGCCTGAACATATGCTAAGGCACCTGGAAAAGCAGGGAGTAAAGAGGGATGGATGTTTATGATTCTATTTGGATAACGCCACACAAAATTTGGAGTCAATATTCGCATATATCTTGCTAAAACAATGAGATCAATATCAAATTGATCTAGCAATTGTAAAATCTTGATCTCAGCGTCGGTTTGATTAATGTGCTCAATATAAAAGAAAGGGATAGAATACAAATCTGCTATTTCTTTTAACTTATGATCAGAGGCTATTATCAATGGTATATTACAGACTGTTTTCTTTTTTGATACATCATTTAAAATTTTTAATAAACAATGATCTTCTTTACTTACAAATATCGCAACGTTTTTGATTTTGTTCTCCTCGTGGAAATGAACTTTGATCTCCATATCCAGACTAATGGACAAAGAATCCAATTCTTTTTTCATTTGGGATTTATCCATCCTCTGAAACGATGCTTCCAAATGCATTCCAAAAAGACCTTTAACAACATTTTGATTTATCTTTTCTATGTTTCCTCCATTTTTAAAAATATAATTAGTAATATCTGCAACTATTCCTTTTTTATCTTTCCCCACAATAGTAATTTCAATTAATGTTTTCGCATTATTGGAAGGATTTTGTAAATCTTTTGATTCTTTTGTCTGGTTATCTGTCATTTAAACAAAATTTATAAGATTAACCAAAATAAATATGATGCAATTTATCTTTGGACTAGTATCAACACTATTATTTATTTAATCATATGAATAACTTTTAAACAATGTCATTTGATCTATTCTAAACGGAATAGATAGATTTATTAAAAACGTTCAGGATGCTAAATCAAATTATCAAAAATTGCTTTTTTATAAACTAAAGATGGATTATTTCTATAAAATAGTTCTGATATCTGCGTTGATTTTTTTTATATATGTAAATCAGTTTATTAAAAGGAACGAATAACTGGATATTAAATGGGTAGTAGGAAAAGAAAAACTTCAAGGCCAGTCAAGAAATCCCGGTCGACTGATGGTAGGTGTCCAAAATGTAAGACGATAGTAAAATTCAATGTATCTGGACAGGTAGGCAATGAAATTTATGAATGTGCGTCATGCACGACAAAGTATAAAGTTGATGAACTTTAGTTTAGATTTCATGATGAATCTCTATGACTACAATCGATATACCTATATCGGCATGTTTTTTTATCTCTAAACTTATTATAATTGGTGTCTCAAAATATAGAATATACCGAAAAAGTCTATCTTTACAGTAGTGGAATGCCCGAAGAGTTGATAAAACAAAGCAAAATAAAATTACAGGAGCACGGGGTAGATCTAGGTGATTTAATAGTGATAGAGTCTCCTGAAAATGTTCCCGCTGGTGCAATATTAGTAACTTTGTGGCCACATTACTTGTCTGTTGCTAAGGTTAAAAGAGTAAGAGAAGGATCTATATATGCACCACAATTATTTAATATTGATTTATAATATTATATGGTATGTTTATTACTTTTTTTTGCAAAAGGGATAGACATTTGGACTGTCCACGGAAATGGCCAATTAATGAAACATGTGGTCCTAACGAAGACTGTTCATTTGATATCGTAATGATTGATTGTGATTGCGAATGCCATCGTATGTTAAATATAGAAAATATTTAAAAAATTTGATAAAAAATATTTCTTTCTTTTTCATTTGTATATGTTGAGCTTCCCGCCGCCTTTATTTTACAAGTATATTTTAATTGAAAATAAATTAATGAAAAAACATTTAATTTATAATTTTAATTAAATAAGAATTTAATACACTAAAATAGCAACACAAGTTACGATTGATAAAACAAGAATAAATTACCTATTTAATTATTAAATATAATATGATAAAAGATACATATAACGATAAAAGCAATGAGAAGGTAGTACATCAAGAAATAATCCAATCAATTCTAAAAATTTCAAAAAAAATTAGATATGCTGGTATAATCAATAAATTTGGCAGAACTATTACAGGAAAACTACAAAATGGGATCATACCTATATTAACACCAGAGCAAGCGAGAGATGAAAGATATATCGAATCAGCTAGACAACATTTGAGAAGATCATTGGAAGTATCTATTGGAAGATCAATTTTTACTATTGAAAAAAATGAAAATGTTACATTTTTATTAGTACCTGATGCCTCAAAGGATATATTATACTATATAACGATAGAAAAAGATACGAAATTGTCTGAAATAGATGAACTAATGAATAGTATTAAAAAAATAATAACTAATTAATAATGCATATTAAAATAATCATTGAACATGCAATTAATTAAAATTTAATTTACTTCTGATCTCTTTATCCTTTGATATTGCAGGATGATTTGGATCGATGAGAATTACCTCAAACCACGAATACATTCCATCCTGATATAAGAAATAAGAACCAAGAACTTTAAGATTGACAAATTTTTCTGCAACACGTCGTTGAGCTACAATTTTCATACTTTCGCTTTGTTTTATGCGTGTAACGCCTATGTGTTTTGGTCTTCTACCAGAAACTGGGCGTTGTTTTCTCATTCCTCCTCTACCCACACGTGCCCTTACAACTATAATACCTTGCTTGGCCTTGTAGCCTAAAGCTCTTGCTCTGTCTAATCTAGTAGGAGAATCGATTCTATGTATTGTGGGTTCTTTTCTCCATACATATGCTTTGTCTTTGATAAACTGTGATCTTGTTTTTAACATCATCTTCCACGTTGATGCAATATGATGGTACATATCTAAAAGTTATATCTGCCCATTAATATTTTATTTGAGTCAAAATAGCAAATACAATATATTTTAGTAAATCAAAAAAATTGAATTAACGTCTAGAATTTCTTTCTGGCTTTTTTTGTCCCGGAGCAATCCTTTTTTCAAATCGTTTTACAAAGTTATCTTTATTTCTAACCTTTGATGCAGGACTAATTCTTTGACGTGCTTGAATTTTTGGTGTTTGGCCTCTTACTTTTCCGGCCTTTGTTAATGATCCGTGAGTTGGCATAAATTACTTATTAGAATACCTATATTTAATATATGCCTAATAATGTAACTTTTTGGTTATTGTATTGCTGTTATTATAGGCAACAATTACCTAAAATTGTAAATTACTGGCAACCAGATACTAAAATATTACTGTTTAAATTAAAGAATATGACAACAAGTATATAAATAAATGTCTGTTTTGAATACTGATCTTACCGGAGAAATATTACGATTAAAAAAAGAAAAAAATGCAGTTATTTTGGCACATAATTATCAAATTTCTCAAGTTCAAGATATTTCAGACTTTATTGGAGATTCTTTAAAATTATCTAAAATGGCTGCGGAAACTGACGCTTCTATGATTGTTTTCTGTGGTGTCCATTTTATGGCCGAGACTGCTTCTATCATAAGCCCTAATAAAAAAGTATTAATACCTGATTTAGATGCTGGATGCTCGCTTGCATCTTCAATAAATCCTCAAGAACTAATTGAATGGAAAAAACAAAATCCGGAAGCAGTAGTTGTAAGTTATGTTAATACCTCTGCAGAGATAAAATCTTTATCGGATTATTGCTGTACATCATCTAATGCTGCAAAAGTCGTAGATTCGATTTCGAGGGATAAACCTATTCTGTTTTTACCTGATATGTTTTTGGGTGCCTATGTAGCCGAGGTAACAAAGAGGAAGAATATCAAGATATGGCCTGGCGAGTGCCATGTACATGCCGGTATAAGATCGGACGATATTAATACAATGTTGCTTAACTATAAAAACGCGGAATTTTTAGTTCATCCCGAATGCAGCTGCACCTCATCGACACTTTACCATATCTCAAAAGGTGATATAAATCGAGATACTAAAATCTTATCTACAGAGGGGATGATGCAACAAGCAAAAGCATCTACAAGTAATCAATTTATTGTTGCAACTGAGACAGGGATGCTATATAGAATGAAATTAGAAAATCCTAAAAAGGAGTTTATTCCGATTAAGAAAGATGCTGTATGCAAATACATGAAAAAAATAACTTTAGAAAAAGTATATAATTCTCTAGTGTATGAACAATATGAGATAAAGGTTCCTTTAGAAATAGCAAAGAAAGCAAGGGTCCCCATAGAAAGAATGTTAAACATCGTATAGATGTTAATCTATGATTATGCGTCTACGGTTAAACAATTTGATATAACATTTCTTCATATAATAAGAAATTGATTATGATGATATGATTATCTCTT
>JBQCGN010000342.1:0-5409 GCA_051955655.1 Candidatus Nitrosocosmicus sp.
TGATGTTGATAATAACCGGAGTAATTATAATTGGATTGGGATTGCGAATGAGAAAGCTGTATTAGCTATATTAGCGCTGCTTTTTTATATGATCCAAGTATTTTAAAAAATATAGATAGATTTTTTATATTTAAAAGAACTGTTTTTATTTTGATTTCGTTCGCATTGCCTTCAAAGTCGACAAAAAAATAATATTCCCATGGAATATCTTTGGTTGGCCTTGATTCGATCTTTGTTAAATTAATATTTTCTGATGCAAACTCCTTTAAAATTGAGACTAGAGAACCTGGTATATGTGAAATAGAAAAAATTATAGAGGTCTTATCTACGTTATCTTGATAGGCGGGTATCCTTGATATTATCAAAAATCGTGTGAAATTATTCTTCTTATCTTCAATACCTTCTTCAATTATATCCATCTCGTAAATTTCAGCAGCCCTTTTACTAGCTATGGCGGATGCATCCAGCATAGAATGTTCTTTTATATATTTTACCGAACCGGCAGTGTCATAGGAGGGAATAGGTTCTAGAGATTTTTTTTTGATAAATTCTCTGCATTGAGCTAGTGCTTGAGGATGAGAGAAAACGGTTTTTGGTTCTCTAACTTGCTGATTGTGTTGATGCTGCTGCTTATTAACAATCAAACAATGTCTTATTCTTTGATATATTTCTCCGGTTACAAAGAGATTCTTTTCTACTAATAGATCATAGGTTTCATTTACACTACCTTCTATAGAGTTTTCAATTGGAACAATTGCAGAGTCTATAAAGGAATTTTCAACATTATCAAACAAATCTTGAAAAGATCGAAATGGAAGTAAATTTGGTTTAAGGCTAGAAAAAAATCTGAGGGCAGCAATTTCACTATAGGATCCTCTCTCTCCTTGAAACCCTATTTTTACCGTTTCTTTCATTATTTTATCAAGTGTTGTTTTTTATATAGCGCTGTAAATGCTTCTTTTCCATAGTCACTAGAAACCTTTCTTTCCTCAAAATTTCCACAGGATGAGCATTTCAAACCCCCTGGATATTTGGTAAAATTTTCATTTCCACAGGAAAAACAAATCGTATAAACCAAACCCAAATCTTTGTCTTCTAAGGTTATGTGAATCGAAGAGTTTAGCAAGCTGTATACTCTTCCACGAACGATATCTCCTACTTTAAAGATAAGCTTACCCTTGTTTCTTTCACGCCATCCTGAATTGTAGTTGCTGCCTCCTCCAGTATTGGAGATACGAGTGGATGCAATGGCGGAAAACCCTGAATGAGAATGTATGTCATTTATATAGATAACCCTTACCGATATCATGCTTCCAAATAACATGTCAATATAACCTACTACAATATCTCCAATCTTTGGTATCATCGGAGTATTTTTTTGTGCAACATTTAATATCCTATTGGTCATGTTAACAATAGGTTTCCCTATGACCGATGACCTAACCTCTCCATCCAAAACAAAAGTATTTCTTCCTGGGTCAAATTCTTCAATTACTGAAAGAGGAACCCCTGGAATTACAGATTTTATTTTATTCATATCAAATCACACAATATTGTTGTTTTTTTTATAGTTATAACTGTTACATGTTAAAAATATCTATTGTAGTATATCCATCATATTAATGGCCATTGTTGTTTCTTTTACATTATGGGTACGAATAAGGGATACTCCTTTTTGAATACAGTGGATTTCTGCAATCAACGACGGTATTAACCTTTCGTCCGTGTCTAAATCAAATATTGATCCTATAAATGATTTTCTTGAAACTGAAATACAAATGGGTATATCAAAAGATCGTAATAATGATATATTAGAAAGGATATCTAAATCTCTTATATACCATTCCAATCCGTCTATCTTTGAATAAAATGGATTATTTCCATGTTTTCTAAAAAATCCAATTGACGGATCTATGATCATCTTTTCTTTATCTATTCTGTGATTTTTAGCGATACTGATACTTTCGTCTAATATGTTAATAGTATCATTAATGTCACCTCTTTGCAATACCTTTGACGATCTGAAATTGTTCTCTTTACTGTTGCTATTTTTGTAAGCACCAATAATGACGGGAATTTCAGATTCTGAAACCACTTGAGACAATTTTTTATCATATTTTAAGCCTGTAACATCGTTTACTGCATCTATTTCATATTTCAACATGGCTCTTAATACATCTGCCCTGACAGTATCTATCGAAATAGGTATTTTACTAATCTGTCTGATGGCAGATATTGCTTTAGATAACCTTTCGATCTCTACATCAATTGGGATTGTTGTATTTAGATAAGGGGCTGTTGACATGCCTCCGATATCGATTATATCTGCCCCAGAATATTGCATTTCTAAAACTGTATCCTGGATTTCATCCGTATTTAGTTTTATGGATTTTTTATAAAATGATTCTGGACTTGTATTTACTATTCCCATTATTTTAGGGAAATAATCAGATCCTACAGAAACATGGCCTATTTTTGTCAAGATAGCACAAATATAATAAGAAATCAAAATTATTAAATGCATGTATGTTCTAATTGTATAATAAATACAAAATTCATTTGATAATGGTTAATGGTTAGATGTATTGTGACAATCATATACAATGCAAATGAGTAAATATCATTTAACCATGACATTAGATTTATTTCTTCATATGATGTGACTAGAAACATACAAGCAGCAATATCTTGTAGTTTAAAGATTCACTGAATTACCATTAACAAAAAATTGCAATATAAAAATTTTATAATATGGCCAAATGTTTTTATTGATGATGGAAAGAAACAATTTTTCCCAACTCAAAGAGTTTTGCAATAAAATTATTGAAACCGATTCTAGAATAAGGTATGTAGGACTTGCAGATAAACACGGTGTAATATTAACTAACGGAGAAAGAAAAGGAATAGTCCCTTTATTAAATGATGAAGAAACAGAACAATATGCCATAACTGCCTCTACTAGACAATATACCAGATTGCGATGGCAAAATATTTTAGGAAAGTTGTACTATACTTGTTCTCTATATGAAAAGATATTGAGAGTAACGATACCAATCACAAACCAAAATAATAGGTTGGAATATGTTATGATTTTTACCCTAGATCCTAATAACATTGATGATTTTGATAGTTTGATTATGAATAAAATAATGAAATTGATAAACAGTTTTTTTTCTAAAATTTTATAGTCAAAACCTATTACTTAAAATGAAATAGTACCTAGGTTATTATCTGTATGGATACTATCCATGTAATATTTTTCGCCTAT
This sequence comes from Candidatus Nitrosocosmicus sp., assembly GCA_051955655.1. Classification (GTDB taxonomy): domain Archaea; phylum Thermoproteota; class Nitrososphaeria; order Nitrososphaerales; family Nitrososphaeraceae; genus Nitrosocosmicus. The sequence continues at coordinate 3,269 of JBQCGN010000342.1, forward strand.
TTTTATCCAATGCCTTAAACAATATATTTCTCTCTTAATTTTGTAAGATTCAAACCAAGATATTATTGATATGTTTCAGCCTTTTATTATGATTGTTAATGGCTCTAAATAGATTTTACATAGGATACATTATCTTTAAAACTATTAAAATTGTTGAGTATTCGTATTTGATTGATCAATAAAATTAGGTTCTAATTTAAATAAAAATACTATTGAGTTGAATAATTATTTTCAAAAGATTTAATATCGAAATATGACGAATATCTTTAGTTATCTAATGACTCATTGCATTGCGCTACATTCCTATAAAGGGGGCACAGGCAAAACAACTATTGCAGCTAATATTGCAGCTATACTTGCAAAATCTGGTAAAAAAGTTGCCCTTTTAGATCTGGATATTTATGCTCCAAGCTTACATACTTATTTTAAAATAACTCCAGATAAATGGATAAATGATTTTTTAGATAATAATGCTGATTTAGATGAAACCATATTGGATTTAACCGATTCTCTTCGTAATGGAGAATCGTTTTTAGGTAGGTTATATACTGGATTTTCAAATCCAAACCGGGAGGCAATATTTAAATTCGAAATTAGCAATGGAACAGAATATTGGAAAAAACAGTTTAGAAAACTAGTCTTTTTGAGGGAACAAATGATTACAAAATTAGATGTGGATTATATTATATTAGATACTAGCCCTGGCATCAGACATTGGTCAATAAATGCTTTGTCTATCGCAGATAAATTAATACTTACTATGAAAATGGATGATCTAGATATAGAGGGAACTCGAAAACTGTTACATGAAATATATACAACATTTGTTAAATTCGGAGCTATTTCATATATTCTACTAAATAGGGTATCGGGCTATTGTGTACCTATGCCTTTAATAACTCGTATTGATGACAAGGCAGCAGCAGCAGCAACTGAGCCTGCCTATGCTCAAATAGAGCAACATCTTGGCAGCAACACCAACATCATTGGAGGGCATAGTCATCATCAATCTACAGATATACAAAATCCAAAAAAGGTTCTTTCAGATTTGCAAGAGGTAAAAGGTGTAGGATATCTGACACCTTTGCCTTGCTATTGCGATATTCAATTTAGTCCTCGAGAATTTTTAACTGCGATAAATAACCCTGGACATCTTTTTTCAAAAAATATCCAAGTTATAATTGACGAAATTACAAGAAATGATGATGAGGGTTAGAGAAATAATATTATTATAACTTCATTACTGGGATTATAAATCTTGCACAAAATAATAATGAGTCTTAATTATGATATTCCTTACTCTCATCTTATTTTATAGATATTGCCAGTAATGATAATAAGTATATTGATTGAATGAACAGTAAGAAATTGATGTTAATTAAAACAGATGAGAATAATAACTTTTAGATGGTAAATGATAGATACTTCTATTAGTAGTAATAAAGGTTGTGAACAGATGAATTTTCCACCACACAGCAATAATTCTCTGTTAACTAGTAGTAGTATGTCGTTTTATTTTTTCAATCATGTTGTTTATATATCGAAGTTAAATGCTATATAGTTATTATAACCACATTTTAGTAATCATATTATTAATTTATAATATAATATCACGACTATAAAAATTAAATTTTAATACAATATATTATTGATGTTTATTATACAATGACTCTAAACTGGGAGACAAATTCGCGGGTTCTTGGTAAATTAGTAATAATTAACAAATTTTAGAAATAATTATTCTGATGTCGCGGAGTATGGACAGAACAATAAATGTAAAGCAATCAAGTAGACCAAGCCTATATTATCCGCGGACCTAAGATCAAAAAAACTACTGTTAATAAATTTTAAAGCATTATAAAATCTTTATTCTTATATCCATAGGAAACAAAAAATCAAGAGCCAAATTAACTTTAGTTGGACAAGTTGTTGTAAAAATGTTAAAATGCAATGAAGGTAATTTTATTTGAACAGGCTATTATCTTTGTTTTAAAATTATATGAGACTATTTCGTGAATTATATTTATACTTTGTAAACTTCCTTGCTTTTTCTATAATCCTATGATAGGTAATCATTTGCTGCATTGCAATACATACTATAAAAATAACTGCAAATAAAAAAGACAATAAATAAAACAAAT
>JBQCGN010000343.1:0-2964 GCA_051955655.1 Candidatus Nitrosocosmicus sp.
GGGCATGGGTTCCTGAGCCATGGGCAACCAGATTAGTTAAGGAAGCAAACGGGAAAATATTTGTAGATGAAAGAGATTTATGGCCACCGCAAGGTAAATTTGTAACTGCAAACCTCATAGTCAGAACGGATTATCTGAATCAAAACCCAGATGTAATAAAAAAACTACTTGAGGCCCATGTAAATGAAACTTTATGGATAAATAAGAATAAAGAAAAAGCAATAAATGAATTCAACACAGATCTTAAGAAAATAACTGGAAAAACAATAGCCAATGATGTTTTAACAAACGCTTTGACAAAATTAGAATTTACTTTTGATCCTATCAAAATTTCATTATTTAAAGATGCAAATGATGCATACGATCTTGGATTTTTAGCAAAGGGGAATGCCAGACCTGATCTTTCAAATATATATGATCTGACAATACTAAATAAAGTTCTTGCAGAAAAAAACTTGACTTCAATAGAAAACAATATTGTAACAGGATTGGTGAATAAAAACAGTTCCACATCCGGTGATGCATTATCAGATATAGTTAGTTGATCAAAAAAATTAAATAAAAATATTTATTTAATATTTTTATTAAAAAAAGCATTAAGGATTATTTTGAAAATTGGCAGTATTATTGGAAAATTCATTATTTTGAATACCATCAATTGTTTTGTTAATATCTCTACTAAGTGAGCTAAAAATACCAACATCAATTTTGTTTTGCTGTGCGAGAGTTATGACTAGATAAGAAGAAAGTAATAAAATAGAAATAGTTGCAATTATAAAAAAAGAAAATACTATATTAATCATCATTATATATAAATATCTAGCATATAAATTAGATAAAGTTTTTGCTAAATTAAACCCATTTAGGAAAATATTATTGATGTTGTTTTTAAGCATTAAATATTCAAATACAGTAAATAAGAAAGTTAGAATGATCTTTAGAAATTTACTTTTATTTTTTCTTTATTTTATATTATTTTCTGAATGCTCATTTCAGAATATTCAATTCTCTAACGTTTCAATTTTAGATAGCTTTGCGAAAATGAAGGATAAACTTTTTGACAAAACATTAGTTTACGGCCAACTAGATGGTAATTCTAAAGTCTCAGGATTTAATACAGGAAGTTATCCCATAGGTATTGTAATAAATCCTTTTACTCATAAAATTTATGTTGCAAATGAATATTCTAATACTGTTTCGGTTTTTGATGCTAAAACTGATATTTTGGAACAAACAATCCAAACAGGCATATTTCCATATAGTATCGACATAAATTTATTTAACAACAGAGTTTACGTAACAAATAGAGGATCTAATGATATTTCAGTAATAGATGGTTCAACAAATTTAATTATAGATAAAATTAATATCGGCCTATCTCCAGTAGGGGTTTCAGTAGATCCTTCGAATAACTGGATATATGTTACTAATATAGATTCAAACTCAATATCGGTAATAGATGGAATTACAAACATAGTTATTAATACAATAAATAATATTAGTACACCATATGGCATAAATGTAAATCCAATTTCTAAAAAAATTTATGTTACAAATATAGCAAATTCTTCGATTTCTGTAATAGACAGCAATGATTATCACATTGTTAAAACAATAAAAGTCGAAAAAGCTCCCGTAGGAATAGATATTGATGTCGAGAAAAATCTTATTTTTGTTACAAATTATTTATCCGATTCTTTATCTATTATCAACGGAACAAGAGATTCAATCATTAAATCGATAAAAATAGACGAATCACGGGTAGGTGTAAAAATCAACACAATTTCAAAAAAGGTGTATGTCAGTAACATTCAGTCAAATACAGTAGCTGTTTTAAATGAAACAAATTTTAACATTGTTAAAAAAGTAATAGTAAACCCATCTATTATAACAGAAAGGAATGAATTCCCATTTAAAATTCCAACAAATATAAAATTTCCAGTAATGGCAAGTTATATCGGTATCGATCCTTTAACAAATTTAATTTATACTACCAATACTGCATCAAATACAATATCCTTAATTGATGGAAAAAATGATGAAAATATTGTTAGAATAAATTTTCAGGTAAATCCAGAAAATTCCGGCTTTATCAAATGCAACGGTATAAATGATATCAATCAAAACAACACAATAATTAACATAGATACCAATAACTCTTGTATTGCATATCCTGAAAGGGGATACACATTTAATTTATGGTCGGGATTAATTTTAGGTCACGACAATCCAATAAAGTTTTCAGCGAAAGAATATGGAAAAATAATTGCAAACTTTAAGCCAACACTATCTTTAGATCAATATATTTTTCTAATTGGAGGTATTACAGGATTCATATCTATTATTTTAGGGTGGTTTTTTAAAGGAAGACAAAGAAGAAATTTCAACATATTTATACAAATAATTACTGAAAAATTAAAAGATAAAGAAGTTCTTGATAAATATAAAACAATAGATGAATTTGAAAAAATAAGACAAAATCTATTAAATTCCTACAAGAAAGGGTCACTTACAGATTTTCAATTCGATTACCTGGATAAAAAAGTAATAAACTATATCGAAAAATTAAATAGAATTAAATAGAAAAACTGAAGTTTTTTCTATTATTTCCGATGTTCTTATTTTACTACTATGTAATTACCTATTTTAAAAAGATAAGCATTGTCTCATAGGATTTTAATTATCGATATTATAGTTAATTTCTTTTGTTTTTCTGATTAAAGGAATATAGATTTATTAAATTAATAAATTATCAAACCATATGAGTAAAGTCCAACATTACAAGAATCTTAATTCTAATTTAGAAAAGATTTATAGTATTATAAAAGAAACAATTTATGAGGAAAAAAATCTAAAGATAGTATCTGAATATAAGGGACTGTTAAATGGCATACCGCTAAGAAGTATAATGGCTATAAATAACTCTCCAAAGGTTATTGTTGGGTCGTTAAGAGAAATACACAT
>JBQCGN010000344.1:0-7325 GCA_051955655.1 Candidatus Nitrosocosmicus sp.
TCGTTTGTTATATTTTCTACACTTTGAAATGATGCATCTCCTGCTATAATCCATCTATAACTTATACCATTTTTAGTAAAACTATCTTCAATTAAATTATTTATTTTCTTTTTAACATTGGATCCTGTTATTAATATAATTTTGTCATTTTTTAAAATAATCTCTTTGATTAAATCTAGCGTGTTGTTAAGTATATTTTCGCCGATTATTACCTTCCTAGGTAATTGCATTATATGACTAGTAGAATAAATCAATTTACTCTAATCAAATGCAATAAATAAAAATCATAAAAAAACTAAAATTTTTTTTGTTATTACTCTGTTTTAGATTCTATCAACTCAGCTGTTGCATAACCTCTTCCTACTCGAGTTACTTTTACTTTAACCTTGTCTCCAACTTTTGTATTTGGGACAAAAATAACTAAACCTTGAATCCTTCCTACACCCGCGTCTCCTCTTTTACTCATGGATTCTATATTAATTTCATGTTCTTCGCCTGCATTAACCGGTGACGGTTTAAAAAATCTATTGTAACTCCCGCCACCACTTTCGTTTTCATTTCCTCCCCTTCTAGGGAATCTACCTCTTTGATTATTGTCACCATGATTTGGTGAAATCTGTTCTACACCTGATGGTTGTGATTCATTACTTTCCAAACTATATCAGTAATATGCTATAATACTATTGGATATTTCAACTTTGATATTTCATTTTTTTGATATAGGATTTACAAAGGTAAATTAAAATACTTTTTCAACCCAGTTTAAGGTATTGATGCTTTCTGCATTGATTTTGAAAGACATTGTTGAAGAGTTTATGCAAGTAAGAAATAAAACTATGGATCTCTTTTCTCCATTAGCCATAGAAGATACAGTAATTCAATCAAGCACTTTTGGAAGCCCGCCTAATTGGCATATTGCTCATGTAACTTGGTTTTTCCATAAAATACTTGAGAAATATGGTGGCAAAATAAATATTAGTGATGTTACTAACCTCGAATATCTTAATTCTTATTATCAAAAATATGGAAATATTTTAGCAAAGAGCGAACGGGGTAAATATCCTCGACCTACTGTTAGTCAATCTCTAAAATATAGACAGGATGTTGAGACCTTTTTCGTTAGTTTTTTGAAATCATTAGAGAAATCTAGATTTACTGATAGATTGTTGCTGGATATCTTTACTGCTATCAATCATGAAATGCAACATCAAGAATTAATGATCTATGACTTTCAACATTATTTCAATAGATTTAAAACCGAATCTGATAACTATTATCCGTCAAAGATAAACAAACAAGAATCCGCCCCTGAAGAAATAGACAAAAAAATGATTGATATTCCTGGAGGCATATATGAAATAGGATATAATGGAAAAGATTACTGCTATGATAATGAGTTGCCTGAAAATAAAATATATTTAAATAATTATAAGATTGACAATTGTCTTGTTACAAATGAAGAATTTTTGCAATTTATAGCTGATGGAGGTTATAATAATTATAGGTATTGGCTGTCTGATGGGTGGGACCTGGTAATCAATGAGAACTGGAATAGCCCATTATATTGGTATTTTGATAAAGATAATAGAAAATGGTTAAAGAAAGATTTCAGAGGTGTCCATGAAATTGTTCCTAACGAACCTGTCGTAAATATAAGTTATTATGAAGCTGATGCTTTTGCAAAATGGGCGAATAAAAGGTTGCCTACAGAAGGCGAGTGGGAGAAGGCGGCTTCTTGGAATGAATACGATAAATCAAAAACAATTTTTCCCTGGGGCAATCAATATCCAACAAGTAACCATGCTAATCTTTTTGAATCGTATCTGTGGAAACCATCTGTCGTGGGTTCATATTCCCTGGGGAAAAGTCATTATGGTTGTTATCAGATGATAGGAGATGTTTGGGAATGGACTTCTTCTGAATATGTGTTATATCCTGGATTTAAATCTCGGTTTGAAGAGTATACTGATAAATGGGCTGTAAATCAAAAGGTACTGCGAGGCGGATGCTTCGCAACCTCTAGAAAGCATATAAGAAATAGCTATAGGAATTACTTTAAGCCTTATGAAAGAATAGTTTTCGCAGGATTCAGATGTGCAAAAGATGCCTTTTAGATAGGATATATTTTGATAATTAATTTTTTATTTTTAATTTTGTATTATAGAAGTTAATCGTATATACAGCTGTATTTGAAATTGTTCAATATGTTTATTACCTGGACTAAAAAACTTTGTTAATATGTTACCATTGCATCACTAATAATTTTATACCTTTTGTTAAAAAGTTAGCATAACTTATATTTTGGATTAATAGATTTCCTTGATATGGCAAAAGGCTCAAGGAGAGGAGGAAGAGTAAGGGACAAATGGAGAGACAAACAATGGATAATAGTGAATGCTCCTCCAGCTTTTGAACAAGTTCCATTAAATTATATTCCTATATCTGATATGAATAATGCTAAAGGACGTATTATAGAAAATACTTTATTTGATGTTCTCAAACAAGATCCTACACAGCATCAAACAAAAATATTTGTTCAAATCGATAAAATAAATTCTGGAATCGCTTCTACTATTTTTAAGGGTCATGAATATGCAAAAGAGTTTCTTAGAAGTCTCATTAGACGTGGAAGCTCGATGATTAATTATGTAGATGATTATACTACTTCCGATGGTTATGTTTTTAGAGTTGCAGCAACTGCGTTTAGTCAAAGAAGAATAAATTCTTCTAAACAACATGAAATTAGGTTAACAATGAATAAAATTCTTTCAGAAAGGATTCCTCAATTGTCATTAAATGACTTTGTAAAAGATGTAACAATGGGAAAACTTGGATCCGATTTGATGGATACAACAAAGAAAATAGCTTTAATCAGACATGTAGGAATAAGAAAAACAAAATTGATCTCATCTCCATTACAAAATGAATCCGATCTTTTAGTTTCATCTGAACAAAATCCTTCTGATGAGGACGATCTGGATGATAGCTTGGAAGTTAAATCCAATACAGATGAAAATGAAGATAAAAGTGAGAGTATGGATGAAGAAAATACAGGCAAAACAATAGAAGAAACTTCTGATGATAGATCGTAATATCTAATTTTTTTATTTTTAAATTGCATTCTTCTGTCGAAATCTCAATTTTAATTCACGCTACAGAAAATGAAAATAATGTCCTAAATTCTATTTTTAAACTTATGGATTTTACTCGAGAGCCGACTCAGGTTAAATCTATTAAAACAGAGGGTCATTGGAAGAATCCAATAATTAGACTAATAATATCAGTAAATGATGATGTTGATAGGATATTTGAAAAATTATATGCATTATTGGTTGAAGCATATGGCGAAAACTATGTCAATGATTATATAAACAGCAATACTGATGGCAAGGGTTATATTTACATTCGTTTAGATAAGCAGAACATTTGCAAAGGGAATGTAATGCTCTCTGATAGAGATGCTATCCGTATGGTTTTTAAAAAACTAGGAAAATTCGAATCCCGTTCTAAAACATGATAAAAGTAATAAAAACCATTGATCTTAATACGAACCTTTTGTATTCTGATAATTTGATAAAGTTTTACAGATCTTTTTATGGAATGGATGCCTTGGGAATTCATATTAACAGATTTCCTCCGATCCAAAATCTAAAAGAAAATGTGATCTTTAGAATAAATTCTGACAAAAAAAATAACTTTGGCTTTATGCATGACAAAATTCAAAAACCTTTACTCACAAGTTCAACATTTACTGGTAATGTTATTGATAATTTTTACAATGCTGATATTTTGACCGTCAAAAATCTAAATAACATTACTGCCCTTTTGAAAAAACATCGAGGAAAAAATATTGGAATAGAGTTTTTGATATCTGATGTCAAACATTTAGATAATAATGATTTTGGAAAATGGATTTATGATTTGAAATGGATTTACTCTTTATGTAAAAAATACAAATTTCAGTTCATTTTAGCGAGCGGAGCTAATAGACATTATGAATTGGTCTCATTAAAAGTTTTTAATATACTTTTAGAAAAAATTGATATTAACTTTAAAGATTACTGGACCGATATAATCAACTGGTTAAACGATAAAAAAGTTACCCTTTATTATGACACTAGTTAAAAAAAAATTCCGGTACATTTGCATTTATCTTCAAAAAGATGATAATGATAAATTGGTTTTTTATGATTTTACAAATAAATTTTACAAACGATTTGAGGGCTTATTTGGTAGTATCGATTTTTATGGCTCTTCTATTAAGATTATTAATGTTAATTCATTACCCTCCAAATTTGTTATTATGAGGTGTAGATTGGAGTATGTTGATAACGTATTATTATCTTTATGTTTTACAAATTATTCTTTTTCAATTTTTCCTGTTTCTGGAACTATTAAACAATTAAAAAAAAAGATTCAACAATTCTTATCCTTTAACGAGTTTTTTATAGATAGCTAAGTATAAACATGACTTAAATTAAATATCATTAATTATAGAAGTAAAAATGGCAGATGAGTTTTTTTCTAATTCCGTTGATGATAGCAAGGAAAATCTAGTTCATAATGTTAATGATAATATTGATAATCATAAAATAGAGAGTTTAAATTCTGATGATAAAAGAAAAATTAAGGCTGTTGCATTGCTTTCCGGTGGTCTTGATAGCAATCTTGCTGTACGTATGGTAAAAGACCAAGGGATAGATGTACAAGCAGTTGCAATAAAAACACCTTTTTGTGATTTTGATTGTGGAAAAGGTTGTGGCCATAAAGTCTTAGAAGTATCATCTGAGCTTGATATAGAATTAAAAACAGTATATCTGGGTAAAGAATATCTTTCAATGCTAAAAAAACCACGACATGGTTATGGTTCTGGGATGAACCCATGCATTGATTGTAGGATGATGATGTATGATGAGGCTAGGAAGCATATGGAAGAAATTGGTGCCGATTTTTTAATAACAGGCGAAGTTCTTCATCAGAGACCTATGAGTCAGAATTCCAATGCTTTGTCTGTAATTGAGAAAGAAACAGGAATGGAAGGTAAAGTTATACGAACACTTTCTGCACAACTCCTTCCTAAAACAAAATCATAAAAGGAAGGACTAGTTGATAGATCTCTTTTGGGTTCTATTCAAGGACGTTCAAGAAAAGAGCAGCTAAAATTAGCTACTAAATATGGAATATCAAACCCTCCTAACTCAGCAGGAGGTTGTTTGTTGACAGACCCTCATTTTGCTAAAAGAATACGAGATCTAATGCAATATACTATTTCTGAACCAAGTATAAATGATGTTGAACTATTAAAGATTGGTCGTCATTTTAGATTAAACAAATTTTCAAAATTGATTGTAGGTAGAAATCATTCTGAAAATGAATCAATCTTGTCTCTTTTATTGGATTCTGATTATTTGATTGAACCAGTTGATATTACCGGACCTGTTTCTATCATGAGAATCGATGGTAAACCTGATTTACGCAAGTATAAGAAATTGTTAATGTGTGCAATAGGTATTACCCTGCGTTATTCAGATGTTTTACCTGGAAAAAAATCTGATGTAAAAATTACAAACAACCTTTCCAGAACAAACAAGATAATCACTTCACTTCCTTATAGTATAGTCGAAGTAGAAAAATTTAGAATTTAAAAATACTATGAAAATTAATATTATTTTATTTCGATATTTTTATAAAGTGAGTTACCAAAACAAAATTAATTATCTAAACATATGTTAAATGAAAACTTTCAAAATAAAACGATTTATTTGAAAACCTTTACATTGCGCAATAAAGATATCTCTGAAATTAAATCAGATATACAAAAACAAATGATCCTTATAATTAGAATAACTCCGCTTGCTCAAAAAGATGTAGATGAATTACGAGTAGTCATTGAGGATCTTTACAAATCAGTAAATAGTTTAGGCGGAGATATTTCACGATTAGGTGAAGAGAGGATAATTATAACTCCTCCAAATGTTAAGATATGGCAGAGGCAAAACGATGTAGAAAAAATGCCATAACCATATTCCATTTTTAAACTATTTTTACTGCCTCTTGGTTTAGCTGATACTGCGTTGGAATATTGTGCATTCTGCTTGAATAACTTGCAAAATTTTGGAGCTTGGATCTTTCTCCGTGATTGATTATTATTTTACGCAGTTTAGGCTTCAATCTAGAAATATATGCATTTAACTGGCTAAAATCGGAGTGAGAATTGAATGAGTAAATTGTTTCTATTTTACAGCCAATGTTATAATAACTATTGTTTATTTCAATTGTTTTCTCCTTGTCAACAATTCCTTTACCTATGGTTCCACTAACTTGGTTAGAAGTAAAAATTATCATGTTGTCTGGATTTTCTATTACTTTTCTTAAATAATAGATTGAACTTACGCACTGCAACATTGAAGATGGCAAAACTATAATACCCGATTCTATTTCTTTTTTATCCTTTATGATGTTTATTGTATGTAAATTTCTAGATCTAAATGGATTATAATCTCCATTTATAATACCTTGCTGAATATCTTTGTTCATGTACTCTATGTAATTCTCATGAATTGAATTGATGTCTATAGTTAGTTTTTCAATGAATATTTTACATTTCTCAATTTTTTTTTGTTTAATTAGTTGATCTAGTGTAATTATTATTTCTTGAGAGGTTCCTATTAATTGGGTCGGAATCAGAACTATTTTTTTCTTTTTTATTGTCTGATTTATAAGATCTGTTAATTTTATTATTGCCTCTTCTCTCGATAAAAAAGTGTCTTCTCTTCCTCCATTAGTAGCTTCTATTAAAAGGGTTTCAACTCTTGGAAAACTCCATGCTGCGTTATCTAGGTAAGAGGTTTTACCAAATTTAAGATCGCCTGTATAGACAAAGTTATGCTCTCCATTTCCTAGATTAAAATGAAAGGATGAAGATCCAATTATATGACCTGAATTGTAAGCTGTCATCTTTATATCAGGCGATAAATCTGTAACTATGTTGTTATTTAGATATATTAAATGCGAAAAAACACTTTCAATTTCGTTTTCACCGTAGTGGGCCTTATCTCTGTATTTTTGTAAGTATTCCTTAAAGAGTACATACATTAAATATGATGTTGGTTCAGTACAATAGACCGGACCATCATATCCATATTTAAATAATACGGGGGTAAATCCTGTATGATCAAAATGTGCATGAGTCAATGCGATAGAATCTATTTCTGAATGCTTGATGACTATAGAGTCGAACCTAGTAAACATTAATAGTGGATCATCTGTATACAGATTTAGACCGCAATCAATTAGTATATTACTTTCATTTGTACTTAGAATCA
>JBQCGN010000345.1:0-4596 GCA_051955655.1 Candidatus Nitrosocosmicus sp.
CGGGCCTAGACCATCCAATTCCTGCTGGAATATTGTAGAATCCAGCTATTGCAATAAGCCATACCCATGCAGTAAACACAAAAGGTCCAGTAAGAGCAGGGAGGCCCCATTGACCAAAGAAGCGTTGTAATGCAGGCATTACTACTACAGAACATGTCACAGTAGCAAGTATTGCCATTAAGAATGATTGCCAGGTTAAAGGGACAAAACTTGTCAGTGCAATCATGACAAGGACTTGGTTAAAGCCATGCAGGCCAATTCTGGTTTCCTGAATTGGTAGCTTTATGAGTATGGATAAAGCAGTTCCTATCGCAGATCCTATGAATGCCATAAGTCCACCTAAAAATAGAGGTGAATGTTCGTTCCATCCCGATGTATATGCATTTGTAAACCATGGCCTGTTTTGAATACCTGCTATTACTGGTGCTAGTTCAAATGCCAGTGTTAATCCAATGATCCAAAACAGACCAGTTTTCCAATTTTCTACAAAGGTAACCTGAGAGACGCCCTTTAAAGTTGATATAATAAATTCTTTTGCAGTCCATTTAAAATTTTCCTCATTTGTCTGGACAGGATTTTCACTTCCTACAATGGTTTCGGCCCTTGGTGATTTTGGAACCTCCGGCCAAATATCATGACCATAACGTTTAGTAGCATACATCATTGCCCAGGTCGTAAAGATAAATGATGATGTAAATCCAGGAATGGCAACAGAATTTGCTACTCCTCCTCTCAAATCAGGACTGAATATATCTCCCATAAAGTGAGAAAATGCCATCCATGCAACTGCCGTGATTGCAGCGCCAAATATGGAGATAAAAAGAGTAACTCTATTTGCTTTTACAAAAGGCCCAGACCAAAATGCCATTCCCGTTAATATGGAATTATAGCCAAATAAACCAAAAGTAACCAGATCATATTTTGCTCCCAATAATAAGCCTATTACAGCTCCTATCAAACCCGCCAATGCCATCATCATGCCTGCTTTTCGAGAAGCAATAAAAACTCCTGCAAGAATAAAAATACCTGTTATTGGAGAACTAAATAGAGGTACTTCTGAAATACCATTAAATAATATGTAGAAAATATCTAGTATAGGATTTCCTGTTGAAAAAGTAGGTATTGCCACAGTAAACTTCTTTGTTAAAGTATGGTTTAACAATTTGTAGCGAATTATAGTTTATTAATGTCAAAAAAGACTCTAAACATCTTTGTAAAATATACATTATATGATATTGTAAACTATTAGTGTTTGTTATGCTATTGCAACACCTTTAGCTTGTATTTATAATTACTATTATAGTGCATCATTTGAATTCTTACCTATTATGAGCCGAAACTTGCAAACTAGTTGTTCTTATCAAATCTATTTTAATTAGGCTGATCTTTTTCTAAACAAGTTGTAAAATGGCGCTTTTATCATCCCCTCTTTTACCCTTCTGAAACTATCGCAGATAAATATTCACCAAACATTCACTATTTTTGCATCAAGAAAATCATATGAAAAAGTGTCTTACCGCATCTTAACAGTTATCTGTTTCAAGAATGCCAATAAGTTGCATACATGGATTGTTCGATTCCCATCTGAATGACTTGAGAATTAACAACATTCTAGTAGTAAATAAAAATAGTTGGCCAATGAGAAAATGCATTAAAAACCTATTAAATATTTTGGAATAGAAATGGTTACTATTAACTGTGAGAAACAATAAGATAGGGCATTAATATAAATCATTCGAAGAAATACACTCTATTATTTAATGAATTTAGATGCTCTTTGTATTTTTAAGTTTTTGAATTTTATGGTATCGTCTATTAGTGAATGGATTTTGAGTCGTAAATCCATAAGAAAACTGATAATATCCGTACTTTGTTCAGGATCAAAATTTAATTGGGCCTCTTCTATTATACTATCCAATCTGGCGAGTGTAATTTTTAAAGCAAGAGAAGTTTTTTTGGTGACCCTTAATGTTTTTGCATTCTTAGAATTGATAATGTTATTTATTGGTTGATAATCTCCAAACTTTTGTCTCTTTGAAATAATTGTTTTAACTGTCCTAATTTGTCTAATTGTCAATTCATTTTCAATAATGTGATTGCTAAATTCTATTATATGGTCATGGGATAAGTTTGTTAATTCTAAAGCTTGGCTTATGCTTAACTTATTTGACATTATCTTTTCTTTAATATCTTGTGGTAGTTTTAAAAGCTGAATTCTGTGTGAAACATATTCTTCACTTTTACCAATTTTTCTTGCTAGTTCAGATGTCCCTCCCCATCCTAGGTCTTGGACATATTTTCTAAATGCTTCAGCTTCTTCCAAAGGACTCATTGATTTTCTTTGAATATTTTCTGTAATTTGAATTTCAAATGCCTGCTTATCATCAAGCTCCTTTATTTTACATGGTATGTGACGCCAGCGAAGAGATTTACATGCATGAAACCTCCTATGCCCGGCTACAATTTCAAAACCGTTTTGATATGGGCGTATCAATATTGCCTGAAGTAATCCATGTTCTTTGATACTTGCAATAAGTGACTCAATTTCTCGATTATCATTGAATTTGTCTCTAATGGAAAATTGAGATGGGCGAATCATTTTCATCTCTATTTGTTCTACAATACTAGTATCAAGTATGTGCATAGATAGCATAATTGAATTAAACATGTACTTATATTTTGTCATTAATTATATTTTTTTACACTTTTTTTTCTAAATATTATCTAAAATTTATTATATTTTTACATTTCCAAATAATCTTAACGTTTTTTTATATTTGCTAAAGGGAAATGGTAATAAAGTTGTTGCCTATAAAATGAACATTTTTATAAAATTAGGTTTTAAATAATTTTGGATATTATAAGTACATATTTAAAGTAAAATTACAATAATGTGATTAAAATTATATATTGTATTTAATAATGTATTCAAAGATTTATATAACTTTTATAAAGCTAAAGCTGAGGTTTTATTTTATTACTAATACAGGACAATATGAATAGGTAACAACATCTGATGCAACACTACCAAGTAACATTTTCTTGAGTCCTGAATTCCCTCTTGTTCCAATTATTATTAGATCGACATTTCTTTCTTCTGAATAATTTAATATTGAAGCAGCAATTGAAAATGGCGATGTTATTACATCCGTTATTATTCTTTTTTCGATATCAAAAGATTCATTATCTTTTACCTGATCGATAAACTCTTTGAACCATTTTTCAGCTTCTTTTCTATAATCGCTTAAATATGATGGCGAAACCATTCCAAAAACTCCAGAAGAATCGCCGTGATGAATTTTAGAAGGAACTATTGATAAAAGGATTATTTCAGAATTAAATTTTTTAGATAGATCGATAGCATACTTTGCGGCATTAAGAGATGAATCTGATCCATCTATCCCTATTAGTATTTTAGTAATTTTTTTATCCAATACGTTTAGTCTATTAAATAGTTATAAAAAGCCTTACAATATATAAAAAAGTTGTTTCGAATTTATTAACTCAAACTTGCTTTATGCATTGTTAATGAATTTTAAAAGTTTGGTTATCAATTTATTGTATATCTATATTATTTACTATAATATTTATTTTGAAATATGCAAATATAAAAAAGATAAGGCTTATAATAAAGTACTGTTCCTATAGGTAAAATAAGTATGGTGAACACAATGTTTCGAGTACAATCGCATAAATTTAGTCAAGAAAATATACAAACTACTCTGGTTTGTTCAAATTGTGATGAAGTCTTCACCAAAGAATTTTTGTTGGATCTTGAAGGTCAAACGATTGAATTCAAGTGTCCTGTATGTGGAAATTTAGGAGAAGCAGATATTCCATATAAAACTGCTGAAGAGCGTGAAGAATTTGAAGAAGACTTTGATGAAATAACTGAAGAAGAAGGTGGCGATGAATTTGAAGAAGACTTTTAATTAGATGATTGTTTTCCTAGCCCTATCTTTCCCAATTGTGCTAGAAATGCGGTTAGTTGTATTTCCGCATGTGCACCAATCGATAGTCTATAATCATATTCAGCTATCATTGAAGAAAGTTCATATGGATCCTTAATACCAAGATTATGAATTTCTTCATTTGCATATTTTAAAAAGTCTGTTTCTGATACGCCATAAACATAAAGCAGCTCTAGTAGTTTTATTCTTGATTCATTAAATTTTGAATCTAGAGCTAATTTTATTATTTCTGATATTTTGCTCTTTCCTGAAATTCCTATCGTATTTTGAACTTGTTGTATATTTATAGTGCCGCTAGTAGATGCTGCTTGTAGAATATTTATAGAATGTCTTAAATCTCCATTTGTATGTTCATATATTTTATAAAGTGCTTTTTCATCAAATTTTATTTCTTCTTTTTTGCAAATAAATTTCAAATATTCTACTATTTCTTCTACCGGTACTTTTGCAAAACGAAATACAACACATCTGCTTTGAATAGGTTCTATAATATGCGAGAGATAATTGCAAATAAAAATGAACCTTGTGGTTTTTGAACTATCTTCTATAATTCTTCTTAAGGATGTTTGTGCATCTGATGTCATCTCATCAGCTTCATCCAAAATAATTATTTTAAATGGTCTTT
>JBQCGN010000346.1:0-3881 GCA_051955655.1 Candidatus Nitrosocosmicus sp.
CCATTTAATCCAGGCATACGAATATCCATCACTATTAAATCATAATAATATGGATCTATCTGTGAAAAATAGTTTAAAGCTTTTATTGGATTTGAAATTGAAGTTGTTTTGAATCCTTCGCTTTCAATAATACTTGCAAATGTAAAAAGGATATCCTCATCATCGTCTATTAATAAGATATTAAACGATGAGTTGCTTGTATTGTCGTGTATTTGATCCGGTATTTTTAATATGCTTGTATTTCCTTTTTGTGCGTTTTCCTCATCCTCCTTGTTGTTGTCTAAAGTTGTCTTGTTTGTTTTTATTCTATCTGATTTCTGAAGTTGTTCTAGTTGTCCTATTTCCTGTTTCCTGTATTTATTTTCTGTATCAGATCTTAACTTTCTATTGCTGCCTTCTTTTCCTTGTACCTTATCTTCATCATCATCATCATCATTATTTGCTGTTCTCAAGATTTCTTCTTCCGTTACTACTGCATAATCTACAGAATAAACAGGATAAGCAGATGTAAAGTATGTATCGCTTTTTATCTTTTCAAATCTGTATTCTTTGAAGAAAGATGTACTTTGTAAAATATCATATAGGTCCTTGTAAATAACCATTTGATTTGGCAAAGCTAGATGATTTATTTTAGAGCAAATGTTGACGGTTGGTCCAAACAGGTCAACATTATATGAATTTGTTGACGTGGCAAGCTCTACTCTCCCATAGTTTGCACTGATTCTATATCTGATGGGAGGCAATCCGCCTTCATCTAGTTTTGAGTTTAATGCCGAGTTTGCCTCAATCATTGATAAACCACAATCAAGAACATTTTGTAGCGCAGCCTCATTTGAAATTGTTATGCTGTTAGGAGAGGTGTTAGCACCACTGCTACTACTACTACTATTGATTTTGTTATTGTCACTATGTTTGCCATAGTTATTATTATCCCCGACTCCGTCCGTGTCAACATTATTTTTAATAGAGTTTACCGTTTTAGGAAAATAATATATTAAACAGTCACCAGCATTTTTGATGACTTTACCATTATGCTGTTTTATTATGGATGCCATGGTATTTAGAAATACCGAGTAATAGTTTCTTATCTGTTCAGAATCAGGTAGACTATCTGTAATCTTTGTAGATTCAACTATGTCTACTATAGAAATACAATAGTTATGGGAGTAGTTGATAAAAGTTATCTGTTCAGAATCATCTTTAGATGATGCGGACGATGAAGATGAAGATTGATAGTAATTTAAACTAGAACTGGAATTTATGACATCTGAATCATTATCAATGATATTGAGAGAAGTTGTCTCTTTATTATAATCTGAAGGTGAAGTGTTGGTTTTAGTGTTTTCTGATGTTATCAATTACAGTCATCTACGCCTCCTTCTCTTATCATTTCTATATATTCTCCTATAGAATATTATATAAGATTAGTGTATTAAATCTTTTTTGGAAATATATTCCATTATCAAGAAATATTAAAGTATTATTTATTGGATTGGTTTTTTAAAATATATTATATGTGTTGTAGGAAACAATGGTACTTATAGATGTATAAAATGATTGATAATTGCAATCGCAATTTATTAAACCTGGATATTATGAATATCTTTATGTCATATTTTTCTGATATAATTTTATATTCTAAGATGGTTTATTTCTTATGATTTCCTTTCTTGGCCAAAAATGAAGATTTAGATTGTGAACCAAAAACAGATGCCGCCTCAATAACAGACTCGATAACTAAAAGTGATGATAACTTAGTTATAGGGAAACCTGAAAAACTGTATAGTTCTGATGCAGTTCTAAAGAGAACAATCAATGATTTTCAAAAAATAAAACAACGATTAGATAATTGCACTGATTCAACGGGGCCTTCTGTATTTTTAAATACACCTGTTTGGAAGGAGTTTGTTAATCTTAAAGATCGGGGAATAAAACTCCGGTTTATTACTGAGATAACTAAATACAATATTGCCTGTTGTAAAGAACTTTTAAAAATAACTGAACTTCGACATCTGGATGGCATTAAAGGAAATTTTGGAATATCTGATGGTACATATTATTTTTGCTCATCTAGTATAAGAGAAGGAAAGACTACTGTAGAACTTGTATATAGTAATGTCAAAACTTTTGTAGATCAACAGCAATTTTTCTTTGAAACTCTGTGGAATAAGTCGATATCTGCAGAGCAAAAAATAAAAGAAATTGAAAATGGAAATACTTTTGGTATTTGGACAAAGCTTTTACAAGACAAAGATGAAATCATAAGAGAACTATTTTGTAAAAATAGTAATGCAAATGAACTTTCTATTTGCACAACAATTGGAGGGTTAGAAATGAGTTACAATTATCTTCTTGATTCCTATAAAAATATACTTAAAAAATACTCAGAGGGTACAAATAAGGGACTTAGGATTGTCTTAAATATAGATAGAAAATCTATTTATTTAGTAAAAAAGTTTTTAGATTTTGGTGCTCAAATAAGACATATTAAAAATTTTCCTCATATGAGCTTTGGTGTATCCGATAGAGATGTGGCCATAACAATAGAAAAAATGGAAGGAGGTAAAAAGTCTAAAAAGTTTTTACTTAGCACCGAACCTCTGTATATAGATCATTTTAATAATGTATTTGAAGAGTTGTGGAATAAGGGCATTGATGCTAAAAAAAGGATTAGATCTATTGAACAAGGTTTTGAATTAGAGAACGTTGAAATAATTTATAATTCTACAGAGTCGATCAAACGAGCGTGGGAAATGGTAAAATCCGCAAAAGAAGAGGTTCTTTTACTTTTTTCTTCATCTAATGCACTACAACGACAGCTAAAAATGGGTGTCACCAATTTACTAAAGGAAGTATACGATGTTCCTAACATAAACTTAAAGTTGCTTGTACCAACCAACATAGATATATCGGATATTGTTTCAGAATTAAAGTTAGATTTTCCATATGTAGATATCCGTACCGCTGATGAGAAATTAAAAACAAAAATCACAATCTTGGTTATCGATAGAAAAGAATCAATAGTTTGGGAAGTAAAAGATGATAATCCAGAGTTGTCTTCTTTTGAGGCTGTGGGAATAGCTGCCTACACCAACATGAAAGCAATATCTCTATCTTATGCGTCTATATTTGATAGTCTATGGATGCAGACAGATATGTATGAAAAGTTAAAGCAAACCGAGCAGATGCAAAAGGAGTTTTTGGATATTGCTGCACATGAGCTAAGAACTCCTATACAACCAATAATTAATATTATAGATATCCTCCGTTTGGATATAAAAAAGAATAATAACCGTATCCTTCAATCTGAATTACTTGATATTGCAAAAAGAAATGCAAAGAGACTTATGAATTTAACCGAGTCTATACTGGATGTCACTAGGATTGAATGTAATACTCTAAATATCAAAACTGAAATTGTAAATTTGATTGAAATTATTCTTCATGTAATTCAATATTTTACTGATGAATTAGAAAAGCATGGTGATAACAGTAATATATACATGTGTGAGTACTTGTCCGATATTGCCAAAAGGAAGAATCAAGGTTGGATCAAAAGAGATCACTTGCACCTAACTTTGAAATCTACCGAGAGAAAATTGAATTTAGATAATGAAATTTTGGTACATGTGGATAGGGATAAAATAGTTCAAGTCTTGCATAATTTATTGGGGAATGCAAACAAGTTCACTAAAGGGGGAAAAATATCTATTATTGTAAGTGTAGTGGAAAATCAAAATAGTGATGGTAAAAGAAATGTAATTGTTACCATAAAAGATTCTGGCGCCGGAATAAGTCCTGATATTTTTCCAAAGTTGTTTACAAAATTTGCATCAAAATCCTTTCAAGGTACTGGACTTGGATTATATATATCAAAAAAT
>JBQCGN010000347.1:0-5444 GCA_051955655.1 Candidatus Nitrosocosmicus sp.
ATAATTTATTTTCAAGTTAAAAAATAAGTTGAATTTTATCTAGTTGGATGCATTTCCTAATATGTTTACCCTTCATAATATGCCCATTGCAAATTAAAAAAATTTAAAGTACTTGATTTTCTAAGCATATATCAATAAAAGAATAAATGTAAAAGAGTTAAATAAAATGCTTTTAAATTTGGATTCAGATGAAGGAGTAAGAATAGAACATCCAAATGGAATAAAAAAAATATTCATAAATCGAAATTTGCTTGGAACATATATTATTTTAGTCAGAGTAAAAGAGTTTGACAACGATAGAGAAAAAATTTTTTGTTTTAATGAAATAGAAACCGTCTTGCAATTCATCAAAAAAAACCTAGATGAATACAATATTTGGATATACTAGTACCTAAATAACATCTCTAATATATATAACCGGTAATTTTAGAATATTTAAAGCATATGATAATTGTGACAATTTCAAACAAATAAATGATTGTTTAAGAATATATCATTAATAAAATACTTGATCTTTTACTTAGAAACATCCCATCTAAAATAAACCGTCCCTGCTTTGCATTTTACCATGAGATTTGAAGGAGAAATAGTAGAATCGACTTCAAGTTCCGATAAAAGATTGTCAATTTTTTTTTCCTCGTCTAAGGATTCTGAGAATAAATTGATAATTTCTTCTTTTGAATATTCACTATTATTATTTTCTTTTAAAAAATTGAAAAAATCAATTCTACTGATCATTATAATCTACCTATAGTTTGTTGTACAATATAATAAATATATTAATTTAGACGTAAAAAGAAAGAAAAGGTTTTATAAAAAAAAAAATAACATATAACAACTTATTGAAATATTATAAAATTCTTTTTCTTTTTTTAATTGTGATATTTTTTTTACAAGTAAATAATAAAAACACATTTAATATTGATGGAAAATTGGTTAAAGAAATACATAATATTTCAATGAATAACTATTTCTTAAAATCCAACATGTTAAGAATAAACGATACTTTTTCTATACGAGGCTCGTTGGTTTCAACTATTCCTCCAAATTTATCTATACATGACGATAGTAGTAGTAATACTACTTCAGATAATAGTACAAACAACCTATTTAACAATAACTCATCTAATCAAACTAATATGCCAAAAAATATATCGAGTAATATTTCAGACGACTTGGTCTCGTTACTTTCAGGCATAATAATACAATCTATTCATAATGGCAATCCCACTTTAAGCAATACAAGTTCAGATTCAAACTCGAATTCCAAAGAAAATAATACAAATTTAATCTCAGGGGGTTGGAAATTAGATGTTAATAATGGAAATATAACCGATTTCGTTTCCAACTTTGAAATAATTAGCTCCAATGGAACAGGTATTCATTGGTTTGAGTTAAAGAATTTTAAAACAAACGAGAAACTCTATTTTGGAAATGATAATAGTGTGTTTTTAAATGGAAAATTAGATTTTCTTTCAGACAACAACCATACGAATGAAACCTCGAACGTATTATTAACTATCAACAATCTTCAACTAATTGAATTGATATTCCTAGATAAAGACATTGCTAGTAAATTTAACAATTATCCTTTATATGGAACTATTGATGCGATCAGTATAAAAAATTAATTTTGTGAAGTTCGTTTTTTTATGTGTTTTAGTATTGGAAGTGTAATTGCTCCTTCTGAAGCAGATTGTACCAAAGTTGCATATTTAGCCAGAGCACCACTTTTGTAACGAATTTTAATAGTATCTATATTTTCCATCCTTCGTGAAAATTCTTTATCCGATACTTTCAAATCAACTCTGCTTTTGACTAAATCTATTTCAATACGATCTCCATCTTTTACAATTGAAAGAGGTCCGCCGACCATAGCTTCTGGTGAAATATGACCTATCATAAAACCTCTTGTTGCTCCCGAAAACCGGCCATCAGTCAACATTGCGACCTTTTCACCTAATCCCTGCCCAACCAAAGCGGCGGTTACAGCAAGCATCTCTCGCATTCCAGGCCCACCTTTTGGGCCTTCATATCTTATTACCACAATATCGCCTTCAACAATTTCTCGATTTGATATTGCTTCA
The DNA here is from genome assembly GCA_051955655.1 of Candidatus Nitrosocosmicus sp. Classification (GTDB taxonomy): domain Archaea; phylum Thermoproteota; class Nitrososphaeria; order Nitrososphaerales; family Nitrososphaeraceae; genus Nitrosocosmicus. Next base: position 2,088 of record JBQCGN010000347.1, read on the forward strand.
AATGCAGAGTCCTCTGAATCAAAAACCTTTGCTTTTCCTCCAAATTTTTCTGCATGCAAACCTGCAATCTTTATAACTGCACCCTCGGGGGCCAGATTACCAAATAAAATTTTTAAAGTTCCTTCCTTATGAATAGGATTTTCTACAGGTTTTAGAATTTTTTTGTACTCGTTTTCATGATCTTTAAAATAATCAATAGATTTAGCAAAGTCATATGAGGTAAGGTTCTCTCTTAAAGTTTTCCCGTTAACAGTTAAAACGTCGCCATTAATGATCCTCTTATCAAAAAGAGATTTCAATATAACAGGAATTCCACCTATATTATCAAGATCAAGCATAACATAATTTCCCCCTGGTCGCATATTAGCAATATGAGGTGTTTTTTTTCTTATTGATTCAAAATCTTTGATATCTAATTTTACATTAGCTTCTCTAGCTAAAGCTAGTAGATGCAATACAGCATTAGTAGAACCCCCTATAGCGTTAGCCATAATGATTGCATTTTCAAAAGATTCGTATTTCATAATATCCCGTGGTTTAATTCCATTTTCAATCAAATTGTTAATAGATTTACCAGTATTATAACAAATGCTATTTCTAGTTTCACTTTCGGCAATAGGAGTAGAACTTCCCAAGAGAGACATGCCAATAGCCTCGCCAATAGAAGCCATTGTATTAGCAGTATACATTCCGGCACAAGATCCGGCAGAAGGACAAGCTACATTCTCTAAACTAATCAATTGCTCCAAAGTCATATTTCCAGCGTCAAAAGTACCAACTGCTTCATAAACGTCCTGAACTGTGACAGGGCTCCCGTTCCAATTGCCCGGTAGTATAGTTCCACCATAAACAAAAATGGATGGAAGATTGAGTCTTGCCATTGCCATTAAAGTACCAGGCAAGCTTTTATCACATCCAGAAATACCAACAATGGCATCGTATTGATGTGCTCTAACCATTATTTCTATAGAATCAGCAATTACTTCCCTACTAACAAGTGAAGATTTCATGCCCTCATGTCCCATAGCAATCCCATCAGAAACTGCAATAGTAGTAAACTCTCTTGGCGTATTTCCAGAGTCCCTCACTCCCTCTTTGGCCTTTTGGGCTAATTTTCCCAAATGGATGTTGCAAGGAGTTGCCTCGTTACATGTACTTGAGACCGCAACTAAAGGTCTACTAAGGTCATCGTCAGATAGACCCATGGCTTTAGACATGGCTCTGTTTGGAGCTCTTGATGGGCCTTCTACTGTTTTTCTACTTGGTAAAACCATCTTTGATAAATAAAATAAAATTATAAAATAAATACTTATTCTAATTATTATTCAAGAGTTGCTATAATTTTAAGTGAATCCAACCCTTCGAATTTAAAAATAGTTTCGCACATACCACATTCTATACTATTGTTATGGAGTTCATTTGATTGCAGTTCGTTGAGATATTCGCATTTTGGACAGTTAAAAGAAAAATTTATTGTAAAGTCCTCGATATCTATTGTTTCGCCCATACACTGTAAAAAAATTACACATATTTAAAATGAACTATACTATTAAAACAAAATCGTAAATATAGCACCACGATAATAGAAAATTAAATATTTCTTCAAATACAATCTCTTCGGAGATGATGAACGAGCTGAGTGAAAAATGTATTTTTTGTAAAATAATAAATAAAAGCATTCCAAATGCCACGATATATGAAAATGAAAAGTTTATTGCTTTTTTGGATAAATATCCAATTAATTACGGTCATTCACTGATAGTTCCAAAAAACCATTTCAATACTATTTTGGATATGCCTACAGATTTGGTATGTGAGATGTATTCTTTAGTACCTCAAATAGCAAAGGCAATAATAACATCAATAGACGGAAATGGATTCAATGTTAGTCAAAATAATGGACGGTCAGCAAATCAAATTATTCCTCATGTACATGTTCATATTGTACCAAGGTTTGACATTGAAAAAACAAAAGGTCAGTGGCCAATGAGAAAAATAGCAAAAATACACGAATTAAACGAATTAGCAGATAAAATTATTGGAAATATACACAAACCTAGGTAAAAAAGAACCTTCTTGACAAATAAAAAGATAACCATAGGTATTCCCACGTTCAATGAGGAAAAAAATATTTTAAAATTCTTTGGTTCCTTACAAAAACAAAATTTAAAATCAAATTTAATACAGAAAATAATATTTGTTGATGATTCAGAAGACAATACTCCGGTTATAATAAACAAGTTAAAACTAGACTACCCTGCACTGAATATCGAATTATTTCATAATACAGAAAGGAAAGGAGCCAGTTATGCTTGGAATACAATTTTTAAAAATTCAATAGGAGAAATAGTTATTTTACTTGATGCAGATATAGAATTAGAAAAAAACTGCATTTATAATTTAACAGATAAGATTAACGATAAAACAGGGCTTTGTGCTTCAAACACTCTACCAATAATTGCAAAAGATAACTTATTTTCAAAAGCTTCTGCATTTATTGCATATTGGTTGAGATCTATAAGACTAAAAGGATTATCTCAGTATACTACAATGGGTAGAGCACTGGCATTAAATTCAAAAGATGTCAAAGATTTAGAAATTCCAAAAGATATAATCGCAATTGATTTGTATCTTCAATGCAAGATATTAGAAAAAAACAAAAATATTGTATATAATGATAAAGCAATAATATATTTTAAAACTCCCTTAAACTTAACAGACTTTTTGAGTCAAATTACAAGATCCATGATAGGCCATCGTCAGATTAAAGAATATACAAAAGAATTCTCGTTTGATTTACCAACAACAGTTCTTATAAAAGAATTTATCAAAAATTCCTTTAACTATCCATCATATTCTTTTGCATTGATATGCTGTTATTCGCTATTACCTTTTAGCTATTTTAGGAACAGAAAAAAAATTAGTTCACTATGGGAAATGGCAAAGAGTACAAAGCAATAAAATGATATAGCAATCGACCCAAGGAAACAACAACTTTCAAATCAAAATCACTTTGGTTATAATATTAAGAAAATAAAGACATCCTAGTTTGTAAATATACAGCAATAAAAATTAATCAAAAGTAACCTGAATCTAAAAAATATACGATATATCAAACAAATACCAATGATAAGTTAATAGATAAAATTAAAATATTAACTTGTTATTTTACAATATTAAAATTATCAGATTTAATTAAAAAATATATCATTTATATCTACACAAATAAGCATTGAAGATTCGCAAAGCAAAAGACACAGATAAAAACGAGGTTGTAAACTTTTGTAAAAATACATTTGAATGGGGAGACTATATAGACAAAGTATGGGATATATGGTTAAAGGATACGTCAGGTTT
>JBQCGN010000348.1:0-4739 GCA_051955655.1 Candidatus Nitrosocosmicus sp.
AGGCTTTGGGAAAGATGAAAGATGTAAGTGGGAAGGAGGGAAGGACGGTGTTGTTTGTGAGTCATAACATGGGTGCCATCAGTACATTATGCGATAAGGTAATGGTATTGCAAAATGGTAAACTTTCTTTTAACGGAGCCACAAAGAATGGTTTAGAATATTATTTTGGAAGTCAAAAAAATCTTAAAAGTCTTCTTGATTTAAAAGAGGCATTGCAAAAAAAAGAAGATGAAAACTTCAAATTATTAGATTTCGTTATCACTCAAGATGGATCTGATAATTTGGAGTTCCTGTCTAGTAAAGATATTACTGTCGAGTTTAAATATGAAATTAAAAAATCGGTTCTTGGGTTGAGGCTTGGTTTTGACTTATTAGAAAAAAGTAGTGACATAACTATTTTTCGGACCTTTCATGATGATTCTCAAAATGAAATGAGTATAATTGAAAAAGGAATTTATGTATCTAAGGTTATAATTGCAAAAGACCTTTTAAAAGAAGGAATTTATATTTTGAATGTAGCTATTGGAATTCATAATGTACGCTGGATAATGTATGAAGATTGCCGGATAGAATTGTCAATCACCAATGTTGGAGGAGTGAACAAATTATTTTCTGATAATCGCCCTGGTATTCTGATGCCACGATTATTATGGGTGACTAAATAGTATAATTAATGAGTAAATTAAATAAAATCTTTTCTAAAAATTTCCGCGTTCATTTAGCTACTTCTCTGCAATTCAGAAGCAGCAACTATTTGAGAAAAGTAGCTCAAAAAGAAGAGAGCCTAAAAGAGAAAAAGTGGATAGATAATTTTGCAGGCCAGGACGATTTTGTTTTCCAACTAGACGAGCAGATTAAAGTCTATCTGTACAAAGATTCTATGCTTTCCAGGTACATATACGATGGGTTTGAAAAAGATGAAATAGAATTCCTGAAAAGCAATTTAAAACCAGGTGATATTTTCGTTGATATAGGTTCAAATGTAGGTCTATTTTCTCTGGTGGCTTCTAAAATAGTGGGAACAAAGGGTTTGGTATATTCTTTTGAGCCAACACCTCAAACATTTACGCGGTTGGAAAAAAACATAGCATTAAATGGACTTTTTAATATAAAAGCAAAAAATATAGGACTTTCGGATGAAAAAGGAAAGCTGGACCTTCAGATTTCAGAAAATGGATTTGAAGCCTGGAATACTTTTGCTCAAAAGGAAAATAAGAGATTCCAATACAAGACATCTGTAGAAGTTTCTACGTTAGACGATGAATTGACGGGAATTGACAAATCAAGGATATCTTTTATTAAAATAGATGTGGAGGGATGGGAAAAATTCGTTTTAAAAGGAGGTAAATCTTTTTTTCAGAATTATTCCCCAATTGTTATGGTTGAATTTACTGAAACCAATACTTTCGATGCCGGTTATTTTGTACAGGAAATTTATGATATAATGGTTGGGTTTGGTTATAATTGGTTCCGCAATAAAAATGGCCAATTGATCCCTGAAGAAAAAAAACTTCGTTACCCTTATGATAATCTAATCGCTAAAAAACTATCTGCTTGGGATGCCTAAACTATCTATAATCACAATAAATCTAAATAATGTAGAAGGTTTACAAAAAACCATTGAGAGTGTTTGTAGCCAGACTTTTACTGATTATGAATATATTATTATTGACGGAGGAAGTACAGATGCAAGCAGATATTTAATTAAGAGATACGAAAATAAGTTGGTTTACTGGGTAAGTGAAATTGACAGTGGTATTTATAATGCAATGAATAAAGGAATTTTAAAAGCAAAAGGAGAATATATATTGTTTTTAAATAGCGGAGACTATTTGGCTGACCAAAATGTCTTATGGGTGATGTTAAATAATAAAAAGAAAAATATTGATTTGATTTACGGCAATCTTTTAAGGACGTTTCCGGATGGGCATAGTGATTGTATTCGGATGCCTGCAAGTCTAAATTGCGATTTTATGTTTAATAAAGTTTTATGCCATCCTGTTACATTTATAAGAAGGAAGTTATTTTGTAAATACGGTCTGTACGATGAATCACTACAAATCGTTTCTGATTGGGCTTTTTTTCTAAAAGTAGTGGTGTTTTATAATGTTAAAACTCTATATAAAGATGTATCCGTTTCCGTGTTTTCGATGGATGGGATAAGTAGCAAAAGCGATAATCAAGAAATTATTGAAAGGGAAAGACAAGTTGTTAGTGATAATTTAAGAAGAGAAGCGGAATTAAAAACTTTGAATAAACTTAAGAAAATGCTTCGCGGTGCTGTACGAGTTTGTAAGCGAAAGTTGAAGGGAGCACGAGCGAAAGTTTTGATTTTAAATAAGTTTAGGTTAACAATTTTTCAACTTCTTTTTCCAAAGAAAATCCCAATAATTATTAATTCATTCAATCGATTGGAATGTCTAAAAAAATTGATTGAACGATTAACAGCTATGGGATATTCTAATATCATTATTTTAGACAATAATTCAACCTATCCACCTTTATTAGAATATTACGCAACTCTAACACATAAAATTATTTTTCTAAAAAAGAATTATGGCCATACAGCATTATGGGAAAGTAACATCATAAAAAACTTTAAACATGGGTATTTCGTGTATACTGATCCTGATATATTACCAGTTGAAACTTGTCCAGACAACTTCATTTCCTATTTTTTAAAACTTTTGCTTAAATATCCTGCATATAAAAAAGTCGGATTTGGTTTAGTAATAACTGATTTGCCTGAGAATTATCCTTTGAAACAAAAAGTAATTAGATGGGAGTCTCAATTTTGGGAGAAACAAATAGAGAAGGGGGTTTTCATAGCGCAAATAGACACGACTTTTGCTTTGTATTCGCCAAATTTTACTTCGAATATATATACAAAAGAATTTTACTCTTCTTTGCGAACAGGAGGCAAATATTTAGCTAGACATTTAACGTGGTATGCGTCGCCAGAAGTTAAAACAAATGAAGAGATATTTTATGAACAGTCTGCAAATTATTCTGCATCTTGGATAATAGATCCATTAAACAGATACTAAATTTTTGATTTAATTCATCTCTGATGAGACTGTCTGTCATTCTTCCCAATTATAACCACTCATCTTTTCTTCAAAAAAGAATTGAAAGTATTTTAAATCAGACCTTTCAAGATTTTGAGTTAATCATTTTAGATGATTGTAGTTCGGATAGAAGTAGAGAAATAATTGAAAAATATAGGAATCATTCAAAAGTAAGCCGAATTGTTTATAATGAAAGCAATAGCCGCTCACCAATCAAACAATGGAAGAAAGGATTGGCTATTGCAAAAGAGGAGTGGATATGGCTTGCCGAAAGTGATGACTTTGCAGACATACATTTTTTAGAAAAATTAATTCTATTTATTGAAAATGATGATTCAATTGTACTCGCTTATACACAATCATACGACATCAACGAAAAAGATGAAATTATTCAAAGCCGAATACATTGGACCAGTAATTTTGGAGAGAATATTTGGCAAAATGCTTTTTGTATAAAGGGCAACGAATTTTTAAAATATCTATATGAGAAAAATGTGATTCCTAATGCAAGTGCTGCTTTAGTAAAGAAAGATTATTTGCAAACTGTTCTGCAGAAAGAAATTGAAATTGAGAATTTAAAAATGTGCGGCGATTGGTTTACGTGGTTATTAATCGCTAATTTTCCATCTGTGTCAATTGCCTTTTTAAATGAGCATCTCAATTATTTTAGAGACAGTGAACAATCCACCAGAAAACACAACTCAAGAGTAAAATTAACAAATAGATTGTTAGAGGAAGCGAAAATATTTAATTCCGGGAAGTTTGAAATAGATGGCATCTCTCTGCAACAGAAAAATAAATCTTTAAGAATCCAGTGGCTTCATTTATTTTCTAATCAACCCTTTTCTTTTAATCTATTTAAGATCATTAAAATTATTGGCATAAGTAGATTTTCATTGTTTAAGAGCTATCAAAAACGAAAAAAATATTCATAGTAATAGTATTTTGAGAACACTGGCCATATTTTCTCCTGCACTAAATGCCCATTCAGAAACATTTATACAAGCCCACAAAAGCTTACCCTTCCATATTAAATATTATTATGATGGATTTTTGCCATCTAAATTGGAAGGTTCTAAAAGCATTTTTGAATTTAATATTTATGAAAAAATCAAAATAAAAACGAAAACAATTTTTAGTTTGTCAGAATATGCTTTATTAAAATCTTTAAGGAAAGAAAAAATCGATTGTGTTTTAGCAGAATATGGTCCTACTGCATGTCACTGTCTCCACATGATTAAATTTTTAGGCCTCCCTCTAATTGTACATTTCTTCGGATATGATGCCGTTTTAAAGGAAACTATTAACCAATATGGTGAAAAGTATAAAGATGTTTTTGACTATGCCCGATTTGTTGTTGTTGTTTCACAAAAAATGCGACAGGACTTGATGGACCTTGGCTGTCCTGCTGAAAAATTGGTTTTAACTTATTGCGGTCCAAATAACTCTTTCTTTGAAGTGAAACCAAATTTGACATCTTCACAATTTTTGTCAATAGGTAGATTCGTTGATAAGAAAGCGCCTTATCTTACTCTTGCTGCTTTCAAAAATGTTTTACAAAGGTTTCCTGAAGCCAAACTTATTATGTTGGGTGATGGCCCGCTTTTGAATACCTGTAAAAATTTAGTCAACTTTTGGAAAATTGAAAAGAACGTAGAGTTTGCAGGCATA
>JBQCGN010000349.1:0-3635 GCA_051955655.1 Candidatus Nitrosocosmicus sp.
TAAAATTAGAAAAAGGATTGCCATTTAAAATAAGAGAACAATGGGCAACTTTAGGTGATGAGAATGGACCATGGCATTTACATATTAATATAGAAGAAAGCAAGAAAGCAAGATTTATCATAGAAACCATGGCTAATGGGCGTAACAGCAATAGCATCAGATTATTCAATTCCAAAGACGTTTTGGTATTGCGAATCAACTTTATGAAAATGTATGATCAGAATAATGAATTGTTAAAGGAAAATGTGTCTACGTATGAAGACTTGCATACTAAATATGGAAAAAAAGATATCCTTTACCTTCAAAAAATCTGATGGTTACTATTGAATTTTCCCTATGTAAATATTAACTTTCAAAAAGATCTATTTATTGATGAATATAATTATAAATGTATCATTGCCTTTTCTTGGAAACATTGTTGTGTTAAACAAATTACATTGTAATTTGCATCTAATTTACATATAAGTAAGGAAATATTCTGTTTGCTGCATAATGGCGTATCTATTTACCTACTGACTGAAAAAATAAAGAAATAGTAGTACAAAATCAAATCTAAACATACTATAACACCTAGACGTTTAATTGTTAATAGGAACTATTCTAAATATCGTACCTTGTGTTTCATCGAATGCTAATACATATAGATTGCCATCATACGGACTTACTTTAAGATCTGTTATTGCGCCAAAGTCTTTACCAAATGTTATTTGTTTAAGCGCCTTAGGACTGTTTGCAACTCCATCTGCAACTGGACCTTTGGGAAGGAGTAATCCGGTTCTTTTTTCATTTAGTTTGAAGTGGTAAATATTTCCGTTCTTCGCATCGGAAACAAACATGTCATTTTTATACGAATTTCCTAAAACATTAGAATTAAGAAATGTGATTCCAGTGGGAACCACTTTGTGAAACCAAGTAAATGCTGGAGGATGATAATGGCCTTTCCCATAGAAATCGGGTAAATCATTTGGATGAAGAGCGGCAATCTGCTTTTCTGTTTGATCTATGCTATAGCCATACAACCATATGCCATCAATTTTATTGTAGCCGCTGTTAAACCCGGGATCAACCAAATTTATTTCATCACCGAATGATAAACCAATTTGTGTATCCCATAGAATTCTTGTTATTGGATCAAAAACAAGCCCGAAACTGTTCCATATTCCATAGGAATAGTAAAGGTTTAATGGAAATTTATTTCCCAAGATACCGGGAAGTATTGGCTTGCCATCTTGATCGACTCTTAGTATCCCGCTAGTCCCATCCGGCTCACTTCCGTTTAGGATATTCTGAGCTTTAGTATCATGTCCATTGATTCCAACATCACCTATTGTAAGATACACATTATTATCAGGTCCGATAATCACTTTACCGCCGTTACCGATAGCTCCGGGGGTTGCGGGAAGATCTAACAACAATTTTGGATTAACTAACTTATTGTTGATCAATTCATACCTATATAGCAGGTTACCCATTGGCTGTTTTCCGTCTGTGATATCGTCACTTGTATGAGTCTGGGCTTTAGTATAGTACAGGAAAACGTAAGTAGTAGTATTATAATGATGACTATTAGGATTTCCTTGGTTTGTTAAATTAGATATATTTAGAGTAGGAGCGACAGCGATACCTAACATACCTCGATGAGCAAATGTAGCGACACTTACGTTAAGTAAAGGTTGTTGCAGTTCGGTACCATTTAAAATTCTTTGTACCGTGCCTGCATCTTTCTCTGTGACTAATATATCATTAGGTCCTAAAAATGCCATACTGGTTGGATATTTTAATCCTCGGTAAACTACTTCTGCCTTTAGATTAGGATCAAGTATAATCGGTCCTTTAGATGAAGGGAGACCCACTTCAGGATATTTGGAAGCAAAGGCTTTTAGAAAATGACTTGAATCATATTGTATTGAATATGGAAATATGTTTGTCACAGATATAAAAATCAAGGCTAAGATTGTACCCAAGATTACACTTGTTAAGGAAGAAGAAGAAGAAGAAGAAGAAAACCATGTCGATAAAAAATTAGATATTGAAAAGTTCATTTAAGCACTTAATGAAGATAATACATATATATATAATATTAGGAGCTTTAGTTTGAATGTTGAATATAATTTTGTTGTTTCACAGGATAATTGCAGTATCATCTAAATCATATCTATTTGCTATTTGTTTGTAAATATCATCAAATTTATTACGTTATGAATACTGAATGTTATAAAAATAAGGATATTTTTGATGATCTCTGGCAAATGATTATAGTATCTCACAGATATTTTGATATGACTAATGGTTGGTTGTAATTTGCAAAATCTTTCTATTAAATTTATTAGTTTGTTCCAAAAATAAATTAAAATCATATTTTTATTTTAATGGATTGTGATCTATTGCCCTAACAATCACCACATGAATAAGAATAGAACTCTTGCATAATTTGCGACATTAAAATAATTTCTATAACTATGTCTTTAAATAGATAGATTTAGCAATAATATTTGTAAATCTTATCCTTAATTGTTAATACTTTGTAAAATTCTGATACCTGTCCAATTACGCAAGATCTATAATATATATTAACAGTCAAGAAGATAAGTACAACAACAAAGAAAAGCAAGATAAAGATGAATAAAGATATTTTTAAAAAATAGTTATTGCAAAAGATATAGTCTCAGAAAAGGAATAGTATAATTTAGACAATTATTTAGAATAACGGTTACTAAAATGATATATAGCTTGCAGCAATGAAAATAAGCAAACATTCCTGAAATTACTATTAAATCCTTTTTCAAGGATAAATTTGATTAATAATACTTCACATATATATAAAACCCTTATAAAACTGTAAAAGTAATCTCGTTTAACTTTTGTTACATGATTCCCAAGGTCCTTGGAATTATATATATTTTAGAATCAATTTTAAAAATAATGGTATAACAATTAAAATAATACATGGGGTTTTATTACAGATAGATATTTTCTGCAAACGATCTGCCTATTGAATACTTGTTCATAAAGAAAATTAAAGCGATTCAAAATAATGTGGAATCCATTTACCTCAAAGAATTTGATCCCCCTTTCCTCGCTCAGTCCATAAATAATACGGGTTCATATATATCAAATGTATAATTTAGTTAACAATAAGGAGTGATTAATAATTCCAGTAAGACTATTCACAACCATAAATAACGTTGACAAAATTGCTCATTTAAAAAATGCACAGGTAATCAAAGAATTTTATCAATTTATGAAAAGCACCAATGCTGGAGTAAAGCACATTAACAATAATTTAAAAATAATAACAAGTTTTGCAAACACATTAGACCAAAATATAGATTTAGATGCTGTAAAAAGATCTCAAATAATAAATTTGATAAGTATTGAAAGTCGTGTTATACTAAATGATCCAGAGAAACTTAAAGCAAAACTATGATTAAATCAGTTAAAAAATAAAATCAAAAGAGCGATGTTATAAAAAATGTAAACAATGAGATATAAAGTAAAGAAGTACATAGCTTTAATCCCAGTATTTATTCATCTCTTTTTTCATATATTTTTATTAAATTTTATTATTACCAAAAATTAATCAGATAGTTGTATATTACAATAGCAAAATGAAAAGCAAATTTGTAATTGCCTCA
>JBQCGN010000350.1:0-2650 GCA_051955655.1 Candidatus Nitrosocosmicus sp.
TAAAATTGCTCTCGTCTTTTTCTTTTGTACTGTTATTCTCCCTGATATGTCTATTCTGTAATATTGATGTAGATTGAGAAGATTGTATAGTCAAATCTGCATATGTTGATCCTTTGAATTCAGTGTGTATACCAGATACTTCGACTGATTCAAAGCCGTCAACTTCTTCGTCAATTTGCAGTGTTTCTAATACCGCTTGACCCATCACCTTATCTATTTCTTTATAGATTTTTGATTCTTCTCTTGTAATCAAAACATCCTCATATTCTGTTAAGCTGGGCAAAACTTCATTAACTATAAAGTCTTTCATCGATTGATTAAATTTAAAGTAAATATCATTTTCAATTAAAGCAGATTTATCCGCAAATCTAGATGTCAATTGATCACATTTAACATAACCCGTAACTCGATTTAATTTATTTTCAAATCCAAACGTGCTTCTCAAAACCATATGGTTACCAACCATTATTGCGATTCCTTTTTCATCTATACCTAAGGGTCTTTTTGCAATGATAATCTCTCCCATTATATGTGGTTCGACGATGTTTACAACAATTTTATAACCCTGTACATCAGGAGATTTGACAATTTGCGATCCTTCTATATCCCATTCTCTAAAGTGTTCAGAATTTTTAATATAAACATCAAATAGAGGATATTTTAAAATAGATAGTTTTTTAATCTCTTTGGAAAGCTTTATGACATCCAAATGGATTTTTGATCCTTTTAAAAGAATTTCCGTTCCGTTCCTTTTTAACGGAGGTTCTTGTAATTCTTGTAATTGCGCTTTGCCGCTAGCAAGATTCTCTAAAGAGTTCCCATTTATAACTAAAGTCTTGTTAAATTCATCGAGTTTTGTCTTTATTTTCATACTATCAAAAGAGGTTAAAAAAGAAAGTCTCCCTGTTCCATACCTGCCGGTTCTAATTCTTTTGAATTTAGGGGAAAGATTTTCATTTGATTTATGAGGTGAGCCTAAAACTAAAAATTTATTGATCGAATCAAAATTCATTCCGGCGTCATCTTCAATAACAACATTTCCATTGCTTAGAATTGTAACAATAACCTTGGTGGCATCCTCATCAAATGCATTTTCAATTAATTCTCGTAATATATCATAAGTAGAAATCCATGTTTTTGTTGCAAATTCTCTAAAAAACGACGGATGAACTTTTAATTCTAATGCCAATAAAAAGAAATTATAAAAGAAAGTTATTTAATAAGTGCATAAAAAAACTTGATTAAAAGGTAAATAATCTTTAACAACAAAAAAGAAGATGTTAGTCTATTTTACTTATACTTGTATATTATCAATAAGATTATTTATTGATGTAGTATGAACAATACCAGGCATCACTCCAAGAATAAAATGTGCAACATTAGGATGAGCCTTTTCTTGAGGGAGAATGGTATGAAAATAAATTATAATTAAGGGAACTACCATGCAGCCGGCTATAGTTATTAATATTAACCACGTAGCAGTCATCTTTCCAGTATACATATAAATGTAAAAAAAAGTTCGATTATATAAATTTCACCAATTGTTAAAATACACAATCACAAACGAAATGATATTTCTTTGAAAGCATTCCAAAACTTATCTCCAACGTAATGGAGATTATTTATGACATAACTTTTTTGTAATTTTTCTGCAACGGCACTATCCTCTAAAGCCAGGCCAACTGAGAGATATTTTTCAAATTTTTCATCCTTAACCACGACAATATCGTTTTTAACAAAATCATCGAATCTAATTATACCGGGACGCAGAATTTTGGCGCCATTGCAAATAAATTTAATAGATCCTGAATCTACAACAATTGAAGGAAATTTTTCAAGTATATCAGGTTTTCCTAAAAAAGGAAGAACTAATCCATTGTTAATAGAAATTCCTATCACAGAATCTATGACCAGAATACTCTTGCCATTTTCAATTTCGAAAACCTTTATGTTTTTAATTTTTGGGATTGAAACATTTATCCAATTTTTATGTAAGATGTCAAGAATTTTTTCGGTCTCCTTTTTCGAAATAACATGAGTCTTCAATCAAACTATTAAAGGATATATATATAATAAAGTTATTCAAACTAAGTTAATTAAATTATAAAAAGTGTCAACATGAATATTTTTATAATAAAAACTCTATGTATATTTAACTAAAATGAGTGCATCCCCTGAAATAAAAACAAAATACGAGGTTCCCATAAAACAGGTAGAAAAAACAATAAAAATCTCAGAAAGTGCAAAACAAGAGCTTAAGAATTCTGGAATGATGGATGAAAAGGGAAAGTTAAAATTAAAAGGTGTAAGCACAAAAATGTTAAAGAGAATGAAGCTAGAATCTGTAGACTGTCCTGTATTTGAAAAAGAGTTAGGTTTTATTCAATGTTATGTATGCAGTAATTTTCATAGTCGCATTAGCGGAGTTGTCTATTGCAAGGGAGAGCCTCTATAATAAACTTAATATGCACAAGCTTCATAAATAGAAAAAAGTTTTTAATCGTTGTTAATTGAACAAAAAGACAACAACTGCCACAGAAATTTCATCTAATAAAAAAGAAATAGGAATAAGTGTTAAAAAGGAGGACAACTTTAGTGAGTGGTACTCTCAGGTTGTAGAAAAGGCTGGATTAGCAGATTATATATCTGC